>CAYNWY010000016.1:0-12318 GCA_964401065.1 Candidatus Woesearchaeota archaeon | reverse complement strand
GGATTAAAGATTTTCCTGCAAATCTTTATGTTAAGAATTAAGGTTTACTTTACAGATTAACGATATTCGACATTTTATTCATGAGTTATTATTTCTTTTATTTTAGCATCTTTGCAACTTACAAGCTTTATTTTGTTCTTTTCAATTTGCCATCTTATCGGGAGTATTTCTATAGAGTATATCTCTCCATTCATATCTGTTATGTTATACACCTCTCTTTCATCTTCATTAGGATTCAAAGCATTTCTGGGGGTTAATCCACCGAATTTTATACCATAAGGGACGAGTCTTGAGCTGCTCTCAACATTTCTCTGAGTCATATCTATTGTAGCAAGTTCCTCATCAGGGTCATCTGTTGCATAAATAAAATACCCTCCTATGTTAAATTTACCATTATTTTTTAGATATAATGTGAGAAGCTCTGGAGTATATTCATATCTTTTTATAAATAATGAGGTTCCATCTGGGCAATTTATATCTTCTTTAGGGACGTAAGTCTTCATCCATTGATAGACAATCACCCCTATAACAATTGCAAAGGATATAAGAAGCACATAACCTACTATGACACTCACTGCTTTTTTTGATGATTTGATTTTAGACAGCATATTTTTTTGCATTTATTTTTAAGGTTTACAACAGCAAGTATCTCCAACTTGATTTGCTGGGTCACAATAAGGAAGCATATCTCCTCCACTTTCATGTACTTCACCATTCCCAGTACATTGGGCAATAGATTGTCTGCAAGTACCACCGACGTAAACAGGTGTTTCTAACCAAACGCAATAACTACCACAACTCTGAACTGAAGTAGGAATTCTACATCCTCCTGTTTGATTTGATTCATATCCTCCAGTACAAATACAATTAATGGAACAATTTGCTGGTTTTGGAGTTCCATCACACTCAACATTTTGATCTTCAATAGAAGCTCCACTCCAAACCCCATTACAAGAAGTGCAACCAGCACTAATACTAATACATGTTTGGACTCCGGCAGTGCAAATATCTGTGCAAGATGTGCAATGTGCATCTACTCCAAGTTGAGTTTCACAACCATCTGAATCAAGTCCATTGCAATCGTCCCAGCCAGTATTGCAATCAGTAAGAATACATGTTCCAAGATTCATATCACAAACTGATGCTGCATTATCTAAACTACAAGTTCCAGTACCGCAAACTTCAGTTCCGCAAACAGTTCCGCAAGTACGTCCTGTGCAAGTATCTGTACATTGCTCTGGAGGAACACACTCTCCATCTATAATGCAAACATCAGTTCCTGAACATCCAGGAGGACAACTTATTGGTTTATTGCAATTATTTAATTTTTCTCCACATACAGCAGTTCCACAAGTATCTTCTATAGGCTCTGGATTGCATGGCATTTCATGAGTTATTGTTTCTTTTATTTTAGCATTTTTGCAGCTTACAACCTTAATTTTGTTCTTTTCAACTTGCCATCTTATCGGGACTATTTCTATAGAGTATATCTCTTCATTCATATCTGTTATGTTATACACCTCTCTTTCATCTTCATTAGGATTCAAAGCATTTCTGGGGGTTAATCCACCGAATTTTATACCATAAGGGACGAGTCTTGAGCTGCTCTCAACATTTCTCTGAGTCATATCTATTGTAGCAAGTTCCTCATCAGGGTCATCTGTTGCATAAATAAAATACCCTCCTATGTTAAATTTACCATTATTTTTTAGATATAATGTGAGAAGCTCTGGAGTATATTCATATCTTTTTATAAATAATGAGGTTCCATCTGGGCAATTTATATCTTCTTTAGGGACGTAAGTCTTCATCCATTGATAGACAATCACCCCTATAACAATTGCAAAGGATATAAGAAGCACATAACCTACTATGACACTCACTGCTTTTTTTGATTTAGCCTGTGTAAACATATCTTTCCCCTCCTTTATCATAAACAAGTATAAAATAAAAGTTTTTCCCTTCTTGAAGTTCAAAAGTGTAGACTTTCTTGTCAAGGGTAAAATGTATAGCACTATCCACAACCAAATCACTATTTAAAGAAACTTTTTGCCCATCAGAATATTTGTAAGCTTCTTCAACAACCCCCTCTTCAACAAGTATAAAATAAATTGCCTTATCTTCACCTACATAAGCAGAATATTTCATTGAAAAATCCTCAAATTCATTTAATTCAGTTGCTGGATGAACTGTTTCATAATCCAATACATTTTGTCCCTCTATATTCAGTTCTCTTGTTATTTTTTCTAAGCCGTAAGAACTGGACCTTGTTGAATAATTGAAGATTACTGAAAGTCCAACCAAAAGTCCGACTATTATTATTGTTGCAACCAGATAGAACTGTCCTTTCTTACCCCCTTTTTTCATTTTTTCTTTTCCCCTTCTTTGCCATTGTAGGATTTCTTACGACGTGCGTATCCTCGCACGGAGTTGTCTTTAAGAAATCCCCATTTTCATCATTTTTAATTTCTCACTTTTCCCCGTAAACGATTTCCCTTGCCACGCTTCTGTTCTTTTCAACTTTCTTATTATGTTCTTTCAGCAATGAAGTTAAAAAATCTATGCATATTTTTTTTAATTCCCCTGTGAGCATCTTGCCTGATTTGTAGTCTCTGTATATCTTTTCAACAAATTCTGAATCAGGATGATGATAAAAAAGTACCTCATATGCCTTGTCTTTTTCAGGAACTCCCCCAATTTTTCTGTGAAGTTCTGCAGTCTCCTGTCCTCCAGAGAAAGCTTTGCTTATTTTCCTTTTTATCTCGCTTTCAGAATCATCTAAGAATATTGCAGTGTCAGGAAGAGATGCGCTCATCTTACTTCCTTCCTGAAGTCCAGACTGATGAGTGAAATAAATAAAAGAAGGAATCTTCATTTTATACGGGAGTTTTCTTGCCAAATCCCGAACTGCTCTCGCGTGTGGGTCCTGTTCTATTCCTATTCCAGTTATCGTAGGATTTGGACCGAAATATTCTTTCAACTGTAGATGAAGAATGTCTGCATATTGCAGAAGATTCGCAGAAAGTTTTCCAAGATTTAAATGTCCGTAAATCGCCTTGAACTCATTTTCAGTTATTTTCTTTGAGAGTTCAAATGCAAATTCATAAAACCTTGCCTCTTTTCTGCTTTGAACATAGATATCTTCTTTTGGAACTCCAAGCGCAAGAAGATGTGCAACATTATCTACTGCATATTCTTTTGCTTTTTCAAGGCTTGGGATTTTTGAGTCAGGGCGGGAGACATATGCATCTATATCACAGACTGCAAAACGACTTTTTGCACCTAATTTCCTAAGCATTAAGTATATGTCTACATCCAGCTTGTGCCCGAGATGTAATGGGCCTGAAGATGCTATTCCTGTAATTTGCAGAACTGGCTTGTGTGTCTTGAGAGTTTTTTCTATGATATCAAAATCTCTATGTGCAATAATTATTCCTCTCTCAAAAAGATAATTATCAAATGGTGGATTGTTCTTGTCAAATTTTTTGAGTCCAAAATTCTTAATTAATTTTTCATCAATTTTAATCTCTTTTGCTCCCCACGGGTCTAATGCATCCATAATTATAGAGAAGGATAAATTAATTTATTAATCTTTCTTATATTCAAATTTAACAAGGTAAACTGGTTTTCAATATTCTTTTTGGTTCTTCTGCTAAAACATTTGACTTGGTAAGCATCCAGTCAAGCTTAATCAAATTTTTAATGAAATTATTTTCAATATTAAGTTTATAATAATCAGATTTGCCTACTTTTCTTGTTTTAATTAATATACCAGATTCAATAAAACTATTCAAGAATATTTTAAGAGAGTTATAACTCACATTGCTTTCTCTTGCAATTTCTGTTATAGGGTAATCAAAGAAATGATTATCTATTAAAAAATCTAAAACTCTCAACTGAGGAGTATCTCCAAATTGCATAAGGAAAAAAGATTTGTTTTCTTTTTTTTTCATAAATACACCAGGGTACTCCTATTTTTAAATGTTTCCATTAGTATAGCTTAACTATCAAAGATAGAAACATTTAAATATAAAATCATATTAAATCTTATATGCCCATGAATTTAGAGAAAGCTCAAGTTATGTTTAAATTAACTCGTAAAAATAACTGGAATGCTTGTTATGATAGATTGGAACATTTTAAACGATTTAATAATTTAGATTTAATAGTAAAGGAACTTGTCAAATTAGGTTGGGTAATTCTTCATAAAAAACCAAATTATCAAGCCATTTCTTTAAACACCCAATATAAAAAAGAGATTATAGAATTTATTGAATTAAAAATTCCTTATCTAAAAGGGATGATTAAGTAATTCTCATAGAAATAAACAGTGTAGACAAGTGGTTTGCCTTAAGATAGTTAAAGAATTAGCCTTTATTCTTCCTCGGCTCTGCAACCCGCTAAGCATTCCAATAGGTGTTTAGGGCTGCTCCGATCAAGGCCTGACCCAATTCGCATCTACGAAATCAAAACGGACAAAGCGTCAATGTAGGAACAAAGATTCCTTAACGCACTTATCACGCCCCACTCGTAGTCTGCCATGAAGCCCGTTTGCAAGCAGCGGAGGGCTAACCCGCCAACCTAGTCTACTCTAGACTAGGTTAAGAACTATTTATAAAGGTTGTGAAGAGAACAATTTAAGATATAGTTATCAGCTAAAATAATAATTTTGTTTTACTATTACTCAACTTTGTAAATATATAATGTAATTACAATCACTGTTACAGATAACTTAAGATTTTACTATGATAAATAAGATAAGGATTATTTTTTCTTTTTTATTACTAAAGTCAATATGAATGTTACTGCAAATACTATTAACCCAAATATCAATAACTGAGTTAAATTCCAGCTTGAATGAACAAGTTTTGCTATCCCTGCTGCTACAACTCCAATGAATAATGAGTAAAGCAGTTTAATTATGTTATTCATTTTTATTTCTTTGTTCCCCTTTTTAATAATATTAAATTTAAAAGTAAACCAAAAACAGCAACCCCTGCTATCAGGTAATTATAAAATAAAATCTTGTTCTGAGCTGCTTGCATATAATTCATAATCATATTTATCACACTATAAACACAGGCACCTGCCCAAAAACCTATCCCATATTTATTTAATTCACTCATGAATAATCAAGTATATACTTCTTTATAATTTTTTTCTATTCTCTTATAAGAACATTATTTAGTTAAACGAAGAAAATTGGTTCTTCCTTTTAATATAGAGTTTGTTCAGAGACATGTACATCTTTACATCCATTGCAAGCTCATTATTTCCAATATATTCATTGCTGATTTCATCAGTCCATTTAGTAAATGCTTCCTTTATGATACATTCTTCCTTGCTTATATTCTCAAGTTCCATAAAAAATAAACGTGATTCAAGTATATATTTTTTTCTTTCTTGGTTTTATTCCCGTATAAGAACTCTTATTTTTGCCTTCTTAGCCCCGAAGAAATCTTTGCAAAAATTCCCTGCTTTTTTTTCATCAAAGTCTTTGCAGCTGAATATGTCAATAAATGCTTTCTTGGGATTTTGCTGCTCTTCAAAATGAGCTGTTATGGAAGAAGTTTCAATAAATTGCATGAAAGAATACCCTTCTAATTTTCCAGGAGCGAATCTTTTAATATAGATTGGCCCGTATTTTTTCATTTTTATTTTCTTGCAAAGTCCGTTACAGAAACGCCGAATCTCAGGAGGATTACTTATTTTGTCATTGCATCCAATTAAGTCAATACTTGCAAGTTTCCCCCAAAAAATTTTACCCCTCTTTTTCATCACGAAATAAATTGTTATTTACTTTTAAATTTATCCCCTTTTTCAGAAAATTATCTTTTTAGAATTTCTGTTCAGTTTAACAAAGATAGTGATTTTTCTATTGCAATTGCCTTTTGTCGACGGTATTTTTTATATAAATGTTCATAAGCTGTCAGATAACTTTTCCACATCTCTTTTACAGCTTCCTTTTCTTCTTTTGGAATATCTAATTTATCAGTTGCTTTTATATTCTCTTCAGCTAGTTGGTATTCTATTCTCCTTCTTTCTGAAGTAAACTGTGTTTCAGGATTGATATTCTCTAAATTAACCATATTATGTATTCTATTTTAGAGTATTTATTGTTTTCTCTTCTTTTTTATTCTTTATACAAATTATCAACTCATTCAAACAAATTAAATTTTATTCTCCCATAGATTTGCTTTAATATAATTATTTTAATCTTCAACATTTATCTTTTCTATTTCTTTCTTAAAAGAAGGCAAATCCTTTTCTATCATATTCCAAACTCTATCAATATTTACCCCAAAATAAGCATGGCTTAAAATATCCCTGAATCCAGCTATATTTTTCCAAGGGATATTTGGATATTTTTCCCTGAACTGATCTGGGATGTTCTTGACAGCTTCTCCAATCACTTCAAGACTTCTCATTATAGCATTTTGCTTTAGCTTATTCCTTTCAAATTCCTTTTTTGTTAACCCTTTAGAAAACGATTCTATATCCTTTATGTTTTCTAAGATATCTTGAATAAATAAATTAATATTCCTTTTCATATTATTCTTATCTCCTCTTCTAAAATTCTCTCCCTAATAAGGGGTTTAATTGCAGAATATTCCACTAAATCTACTTTTTTCCCTAAAATCTCCTCCAAAGCTAAGTTTAATCCTATAAATCCAATCAAACTCATTTTTTTATCATTAATCTCAATAACTATATCAATATCACTATCTTTTTTTTGTTCTCCTCTCGAGTAACTGCCAAAAATCCCTGCTTTTGTTACTTTATTACTTTTTAATATATGATTTATTTTTGATTTAATTTTTTCAATTTCCTTATTAACCTTTACCTTTTTACTTAATAGTTTTTCATCTGCTTCTTTTTCTTTATCTAAAAGATTTTGTTTAGCTAGTTCACATCCAAGATATACTCTTTTCTTTGAAACTTTATCTTTCTTTCTTACAGAGATAACTCTATAATAATACCTTCTTCCATTAATATTTCTTACTTCTGTGTAAACCATAATTATCTTATGTCTACAATATTTATAAACTTTTCTAAGTAGACACAAGGAACTGTATAAGAATATAACTGTTATAAAAAAGATATTTTTTCATTGCAATTAGGAGTTTACATCAAAATAAAAATTAGTATAAAAATAATTATTATTAGTAATCCAAGCACAACTGCGAGCAAGACCCAGCTGTTTGTATTGCCAAGACCACTGAGTTTCTTTTGAGCATCATTGAATTCTACTTTGACTTCTGGAGTCTTTTCTGTTTGAGTCTTTTCACTTATTCCAAGACTTAAAGTTTCTTTTTCTCTTACTAATTTACTTCTTAAAGAAGTTAAAGAACTTCTACTTCTAAGAACTGTTGGGCTGCCTGTAACAGTGTTTGTGGTAGAGGGAGTAGATGAACCACCAAGATTCAAAGCACTTCCTGTAGGAGTTGTAGAAGTTGTTGAATATAAATCTCCCATTGTTAATGGCTTTCCTTGAGGACTTGAACTTAAACTTATCAGACTGTTTTGTTGAACTTGATTAATTGTTTGTTGTGTTCCAACGCCTTTTGTGACTGTAAATTGTGATACTTCTGAATTTTGTTCATTGCCATTATCAAATGTAACAGTCGCTTTTACTCCATAAATGCCCTCTGGAGCATTATCTGGAATCAAGATAGTGAATGTCTTTGTTTCACTATCATCATCTCCATACTTTTCTATATCAATCGCTTCTGATTTTCCAGATATACTAAGTGAAGGAATTTCCACAAGAAGGAAAATTTCTTCATCCTCTCTTCCCAGGTTCTCTGCTTTTACTTTAACTTCCAATTCATCACCTGGAGAAACAATCTCCTTGTCAATTTTTATTTCTCCTATTATGACTTCATGTTTTTTTCTATTAATTTCAATCTCAACATAATTAGAATTGCATTCATCTTCATCACTTTCAGCATAAGCATAAATTGCAAACCCATCATTTTCATCAACGTCATCAGGTATTTTTATGCTAAATTCAATTTCCCCTGATTTTCCATGCTTAATTTTTATACTGTCTTTGAAATCTTCAATAACTTGCTCTTCTTTTGTATCATAAAGATAAACTTTAACATCAAAGTCTCTACTATCATCAAGTCTGTTCTTTATTTTTATTGTTCCATTAATAATATCTCCTATTTCAAATTCATCTCCTTCATCTGGATCTTTTATGCTTATTTCAATTGAATTGTTTTTTACAGAGCACACATCAGCATCTGAAAATTTTGGAGGTTCTTTGGTATTTCCAACAAGAATTGTTATTGTTTCTGAATCTTCCAATCCAGTTGAATCTTTAGCAAAGAATTTGACATTGTAAGTTCCTGATTGATTATAATTTGGTGTCCAGACAAACATTCCGTTTCCATTCCCATTATCTGTGAAGTTTGCTCCTTCAGGAAGATCCAATGCACTAAGTTTAATTGTATCTCCATCTTGGTCTGATGAATAAACAAAGAATTTAAGTTGATTGTTCTCACTCACAACTTTATTTCCAATATAATTTAGTGTGGGTGCATCCGGAGCACTTATGTTTATCATCCAGGATTCCAGGGCAGAATTTTTATTAGTTCCGTCGCTGCATTCAATATTCCATACATAAATTCCATCTTTGAGATAATCTATGTAAAAGCTTCCCAATGTATTATTCCAAAACTCTCCTGTTTCAAGAGATTTCAAGTTTGCAACAATGCTGCACGTAAGAGTTTCAGCCATATTATCTTTTGCTTTAAATTCAAAAAGAACATCCCTTGTCTCAGTATATAAACTATTATTTTCAGGAGAAATTAACTCAACTTCGGGTTTGGTTACATCTGCACTATTTGAAACCCCCTTTGTTGGATAATCAAATAATACAAATGATTCCCCTGATTGATTGTTAAATCCATCAGTTTTTCTTCCAAGTGAATTTTCAACATTAAATTCTTCATACTCAACTCTATCAATTAAAATTTCATTGCAGAACAATTCAATATATCCTTGACTTTCAAGAGCATTCCATCCAAAAACTGCAAATCCATTGTTTCCTAAATTTCCATATAGCATTAAATCCTTTTCCCCGTTAGTAAGAATGCAATTAGTTAAGTTAAAAGAAGTGTTTTCAGGATTATACAATTCAACCCAGCCTTCATTTCCCCACACAAGTTCATTTATGTATATCTTTTGCAGAACATTAACTTTAACATTTGCATATCCATAACTATTTCCATCATAAGCTCCTAATTTGAAATTATATACTCCAAAATCTCTTTCACCTGTTTGCCATTCAAAATAATTTTCATCTGCCTGCACAAATCTTGAATCATTTATTAAAAAAGTGAAATTATTTCCTTCAACATCTGTTGCACTTGCACTTATTTCAACTACCCCTCCTGCAAGAACAAATTTATCTTCTATAGCTTGAACCACAGGAGCATCATTTACAGAAAGAACTTTTATTGTAAAATCTTCAGTTAACTCAAATTCTCCGTCACTAACTGTTATTTCTGCATCTTCTTCTCCATACCAGTTTTCTTGAGGAATTATTTCTAAAGTATCTCCATCCAAAGTTAATGTTATGTGGGTTGTATTATCAAATGAATATTCCAACGCACTGTCAACATCATAAAAGTATTGGCTAAGATCAATATTGTATACAGCATCTTCATTTGTAGTAATAGTTCCAATATTCTTTATTAAACGTGGAGCATCATTTACAGGAAGAACTCTTAAAATAATTTTGTTTGTTTCTTGAACATTTATTCCATCAGTTGCCTTGAATATTATCCAATCTTCTCCATACCAGTCTTTAGCAGAGTCAAAGTAAGCTACTCCATTTTCCATTTTTTTAAAACCTATATTTAAATCATATGAAGTATTATGAAATAAGTAAATTAATGGGTCTCCATCAAGGTCATAAAAATATTGAGTCAAATTTAAACTGTGATTTGTATCTTCATCCCATTCTTGGGGAGGAATGTCCATAATTAATTCAGGGCCTTTATTTTTATTCCAAACCTTTACATCAAACTTCTTTTGGGAGGATAGTTCTGGGTCGCTCACTGTAACGAAGAAATCGTAATCTCCTTCATCTTCATATCCTGTTTCCCAAGTAAAATGATTTTCATTATCTTCATCTTGTACAAATCTTGAATCATTTATAGAATATTCAATTTCATCTCCCTCAGGATCATAAGCATCAACATAAAGCTCTGCACTTTCAGTCTCATGAACTGATATCCTGTATATAGTTTCTATTATGGGAGCATCATTTACACAGTTCTTTGTCAAATTTGTGGAATTTATATTATATGTTGTATCCTCATCATCGCAGTCTGTTCCAATATTCCCTGTTTCCTTCGGACATTGCAATGTTCTGTTATTGATTGCATACCCCAGTTTGCAGTAGCCATCATTGTCAATATCAGCAAGGTCATATCCATCACAATTTTGGTCAATTCCATCATAAGCAATTTCAGTCATGTTTGGATTTATATTAAAATTATTATCATCGCAGTCCATATCTGAATAAAATCCATCTTTATCTCTGTCTTCTCCAATCATTGCCCATTCAATTGAATTATAGAACATGCTCTTCACTTCTTCTGTCCATAATTGAGTTTCAGGAAATCCAAAAAATACTCCTCTTGCTTCTGAAATTTGATTATCACGAAGCATTGCGCCTTTGTCTATTGTTGCAACAACTGCCCCGTTTCTTGGATTATAAATTCCAAGCCGACTAAGGAAAGACAAATCATCCGCGACAATTGTATTGAGTCCTGAAGCATCCAGAGATTTTGGGATGTAAGATATTTTGTATGAAATCATTACTTCGTCTGTATAATATGGAACAAAATATTCACTTATTCCTTCTATTATTGAACTTTCCTTATCATATACAACAACTTCTACAGGTCTGTTTGAAGCAATAGTAGAAACTCCTCTTGAAGTCCATTTCCATTCATCAAGATAATATGTGTTTAATATTACTGAATTCTTTTTATTTACAGGGATTTTTGAATAATTACTATAAATTCCTTCTCCTACAAGTATAATACTATACTTTGAAAAGTTTGTAGAATCAAGAGCAGTTTGATAAATAACATCATAACTATAATTCCCTTGTTCAAGCAAAGTCACAATTGAAGAATCAAGATGACTTGTATCTTTTGCTATGTATACAACATCTTTTGCAAGAACGCTTCCTAGACTTGCAAAAACAAATACTGCTATGAATATACTTAAGAGGAACTTCTTTTTCATTATGCAAAACCTCCGGTTTTGTATCCACAGTTTATGAGGACATTGAAAAATTTCTTATTTTTCATTTGGATTTATTTTTCCTTTTTTTACTTTGGTTCCTCTTCTTACCCCAAATGTAAAGTAATATAAATAAGGCTATAATCAAGATTGTAGTACTTATTCCCCATCCCTTTATCCAATTTGGTATTTTTTGATTATTTTCACCACCAACAACATCGCCTGTAGTTGTTTCATTAACATCATTATCTTCATTTGTTTCCTCTTCTTCTGGTTCTTCATAATCAGATTGTTTTTTAGCAATAACAATTATTGTCGATGATAAAACAACCCCCCCTTCATTTCCTTCTGTTGATCTAAAGAAAACATTTATTCTTCCTTCATATCTTCCTTCTTTTTTAACTCTAATTTCAAACTGGGCTTTTCTTTCCTCTCCAGGTTCAAGAATAAAAGTTTCATCAACTAATTCAATGAATTTTGTTGCATTTTCGTCTCGTATTAAAGTAATATTAATTGGAACATCGTTTACATTTTTTACACTAATTGTTTTTTCAATCACAGTGTTTGTCCACCCATTAACTTCTGGATAAAGAATCATCCTTGCATTTCCCATTGAACCTGTGATAGCAGAAACTAAAATACCATTTACAATTAAAAATAAAATAGCAAATGCAAATACTAAGCTCTTTTTCATTTTCATGTGACACTTTAGAATGAGAACACTATATAAACATTATTATCGTCGAGAAAAGGGTTTTTTGTTATTACTTTTTTTTAATGAAAAATAATTACTTGACTTTAAAACTGACAGGAATTTCAATAACATTTCCTGCCTTGTCATATATTTTTATTGTCAATGAATAGTCTCCCTTAACGAAACTTTGCTTCTTAACGCAGAAACCATTAGTTAATCTTGTGCACAAAGTTCTTTCTATTGCTCCTGAGTTGCTTGTGTTTACATAAGTTACTTTGTAAAAGTTAGGTTCAGTTATGCTTATATTAAAGTTAATGTATTTACTATATCTTCCCTCTCCCTGTGTAAAGAAATTA
>CAYNWY010000015.1:0-12583 GCA_964401065.1 Candidatus Woesearchaeota archaeon | reverse complement strand
TGAGCAATTTCTTTAGAGAAATTGTACTAATCCACAACTAAAGAGATTGCGAATTGGGGTGGGACAAACACATACAAGTCATTACCTCAATAAACAATCTTTAAAAACAGAATTTATGTCAATATTTCATGAAAAGCCTTTATGAAAGCATAATGGGAGATTCCCTATTTAAGAATTCAATGTTTCTTATGTTAAGCTCAGGAGTTATGGCTGTTCTTGGATTTGTAGCTTGCTGATGATTGGAATTATTTGAATGGGGGAGGAAGACCAACTAAATAAAACTACTCACTTAAGAACTTTTCACAAATACTAATTAATATCGATTTTATTTTCTCTTTAAAAACAGTAAACTCAACTAAATCATATTTGATTATTGCTAAATCTTGTATTTTTTCAGTGCTTGTGAAGAATTTCTCTTCTTTTAACTCTTTTAATTTTATCTCTAAAAGAGAGGCAAGATGTTTTTTAATTAAACTAGAAGATTTTATCTTTTCTATTACTTCTTTAACATTAACATTTAAGGAATTTGGAATTAAATATAAATCAAATAAATCCCTTTCCATTAATTTATTTCTTGTAAGTATTGCTCTATATTTTTCTATGATAATTTCTGATAAAGGATAACTTAGAACTTTAAAGTTTTCTTTCTTTAGATTTAATGCAAACATTATGTCTTTTGAATTAAAAAAATCTGTGATTGCATTGATTAATAATTCTACTGGTTTATTTATTGTTTTTTCAATGAAATTAATATCAATCTTTATGTATTTCTGTCTGGAATAATAGAGTCTAAAAGTATAAACTGTTCTCCCACTAAGTATTGTACAATATCTTTTATCACTTCTATTTGTTGAAAAATCTAAACCAAATTTATCTGATATTTCCTTGAGTTTTGGAGCAAAAACATCTATGAACTGCTTTATTTTCTTTTCTCTTAAATTTCTTGTTAAACTCCTTAATGAATCAGAATCTTTGTATACAAAATCCAAATCCTCTGAAAACCTATGATATTTAAGATAGTTTCTTGAAAGCAGTGTCCCTCCCTTAAATATTAATTCCTTTCCAATCCCTGTTTTCTCAAATTCCCCCAGAATTAACGTAAGCAATAAATCTTTTTCAATTATTTCATCTGCAATGCTGATGTTAAGGTTCTTCTTTATCTCACCTATGTACTTCCTTATGTTTATTTCTTTCCAATCCATTTTGGGTATTTTTTAAGGTATTCCTGAGTATTTTTTATTTTAATTAGATTGGGAGTTGCTCTAAAATAAACCAAATCAATATAAGTCTTAGCAGGATCAGAATAAAAATATGTTGTATGTTTTGTTTGTGCTTTTTTTAACCCAAATATGAGATTTTCTTTTATTTTGAAAAATTTAACTTTAATTCCAAATATTTTTTTTATTCCACTGAATTTATTATTTATAATAGATATCTGGTTTGGAGTCTGCCAGGTCTTTCCCTGAAAATATAATGAAGAACCTAATCCAAGATACCAGTTTATTCCCAGTTTATTCAGCACAATGAAAACTACTTCTTTATCTTCTAGCTCAGAAAAATTCCTATTTCTCTCATCATAGGAATTAATATAATAAAATTCTGAAAATATTCTTCTTATATAATTATGCCTTGAAAGATATTTTAACAGGTTTTCTTCTTTGATTTTTTTAAGTTCTTTATCATATTCATGCATAATACTCATTATCTGCTTCTTTGAGAGTATTTTTCCTCTGTTCATAAGTGCCTCGTACAGTACATTTTTTTTATCCATAAATACTCAAGGATATATAGATATATAAATGTTTATATTGTTCTAAAAAGTGTCACTTTATAGCACTTTTTACAATAGTTATTGTAAAGACATTTCAAAAGTAATCAGTTGTCTCAGTAAAATCTTGCAAGGTTCGTGGTTGTAATGGTGTGAGAAAAGAATTAATCCCTTATTATATTCCAAGAAGTAAATGTTATAAATGATATAGCCCAGCATATTATTCCAAAAGTGTCTTCTTTTATCCAGGGAGTTAAATGGCTGAGCTGAATAGGAAGAGTCTGGGGATGAATTAATGCACTTCCGATTATATACAATCCACCTAAAGTTGAAAATATGAATAATGAAAAGAGTATTCTTTCAGTTATTGACTTTTCTTTCATAAATGAGAATGGGAAGATTTGTTTATAAATTTACATAGTCAAGTTTTTTGGTGATTGGGTGGAAGAAGTGAAGAGGGTGAATAATTATCTGCTACAGTAATTTATTATTACAAAGTTGAGCAAGATTGTTTTAGCATTAACTACTTCTCCTGGGGGAGGGGGGAATGATTAATTATCTATAATTTGCTGGCTGGTGCAATATTTGTAAGGGGTATTTTAGGAGGATGTTGTGAGGGAGTAAGGAGAGGGGAAGAGAGGGAAAAAATTTAAATCTCACTAAATTAAATTATCAAATAAAACAGAAACATCTTTTAAATCCAAATAAAGAGCGTTTAATTCTTTCATTTTATTTATTGCTTTTTCAGTAAATCCCGATTTAGATACAAAAATGAATTTGTAATTTCCCCCATAATTAATAAATTTGGATTTTCTTTCTAGTTCTTCAATTATATCTATATCTAATTGCTTTGCTGTCCATTTAACCTCCCCCATTAAAAACTCTTTTTCTTTGAGATTATAGGCAAGTATATCAATTTCATTTCCATTTCTATCCCACCAAGATCCAATATTCTCAAAGTTTAACTTAACTTCTTTTATTTCTTTTGTATTATAAAGTATTAAAAGTTCTTTTATAATGTCCTCAAAAATTCTTCCCACATATCCATTAAGATTTTCTTTTATTAAATCCGAGACAAACTTGGTGTTTTCAAGATTTAATGGGGTTTGATTAGGAAATACGAATTTATACCAAAACTTAAAGAAATTATCCTTAATTTGATACCTGCCTAATCTTTCCTTCCCTAAAACAGGGTCTTTCTTTCCAAGCAAATCTAAGAGTTCATCTAATCTTCTAATGTATGCAGGTATTGTTGGAGCAGATATCTTTGTAAAATCTTCTATTTCCTTTAAAGTCTCTTTTCCTGAAGAAGATGCCTGAAGAATAGAGTTATATTTAGCATAAACTCTAACATTTTCATATTCCAGAAGATTTTTTGGTTCTTCTGAAAGAGGTGATCCTTTTTTTAAGACAAGATTAAAAATTTTATCATGAATGTCTCCTTGTACTTTTTTAAATTTCTCTAAATAATCTGGGGTTCCTCCAAATACAGAATAAGCAATAACTTTTTCTTCCTCATTTAACTCTTTAAACATTATTCGAAAGTCTTTATATTTAAAAGGGGATATTTTAATCTTCTGAGCTCTTCCATATAGCGCTCCTGCTTTGCTATTCATCATTTTTTGCATCATTCCTATTGATGAACCAAGCAATAAAATCATAATTTTTTTATTTCTTAATTTTGAATCCCATGCATTTTGCAAGTTAGTTATATATTCTGGAGCAATATCCAGAAATCTCTGAAATTCATCTATGACTAAAACAAATGGGGATTTTTCATCCTTATCTCCTATATAATCAAGAAATCCATAAAAATCATCAAATGTTTTGTTCTCTTTAAGCTGTTCTTTTACTGATTTTGAGAGGGAGTCTAAAATTACTTTTTTCTCAGCAACTTCTACATAAAAATAGAATTTATTAGTAACATTTTTTAGAAATTGCTTTATTAATTCTGTCTTTCCAACTCTTCTTCTTCCATATAACACGAACATATTTCCATCTGAAAGATTTGCATATTTATCTTTAAGAAAATTCATTTCTTCTTTTCTATCATAAAATTCTCTTTCTATCATTTAAATAAAATTCCTCCTTATTTGAATGCATGAAAATTTATTTTCTTTCATTTTTGAGTAATATAATTGTGATAATATTATAATATTATTGTGTTAATATTACTTATAAATCTTTCTATTTAGTGGTTTATTGGATTAAAAAGTGTGATTAATTATCTTAGTAAAATCGTGCGGGGGAGCGGGCGGGACAAAGTTTTATCCTAACAGAATAAACAATCTTTAAAAACAGAATTTATGTCAATATTTCATGAAAAGCCTCTATGAAAGCATAATGGGAGATTCCTTATTTAAGAATTCAATATTCTTAATGTTGAGTTCTGGTGTTGGAGCTGTTCTTGGGTTTATAGCTTGGTTGATAGGATGAGAAGAAAATAATTTTAAGAGGAAATGCAGGGAAAATTACATTTAATTTACTTCTAAAATACATTTAATGGAACTAAATTGCAGTAAAGATTTACTTCTAAGATACATTTAAATACATATAGTTAGTGCTAATTATATGTATATTGAAAATCTGAAAGAGATTATTCAGTCTGGAGAGAATCAAGAAATAGAGTTTAAAGAATCATTTCATAGCCAGCAGAAAATATGTCAAATCCTGTGTGGATTAGGAAATACCAATGGTGGGATGATTATCTTTGGCGTGTCAAATAATGGGGATATTAATGGTATCAATGAAAATTCTGATCAGTTACAAAGAAAAATTGCCAGTGCAAGTCAATGTCTTTCTCCGACTCCTGTAATCTCAATAGAATCGCATAAAATTGAAAGAAGAGAAGTTATAATTGCAATAATTCAAAGAGCAATTGATAACATTTATTATATGTTTGATGGTGCTATATATATAAGAATAGGGAGCACGACAAAGAAACTTGAAGGTCAAAATCATTTAGATTTTTTAAGGAATAGACAAATATTATCATTTGATGAGACGTATGAAAATAATGCTACAATAAAAGATTTGGATATAAATAAAGTAAATGAATATTTAAAAATCCGTGAACAAGGAGATTTTTTTAATAATCATAATATCAAAGATTTTCTAATTAGTAAGAGACTTGCAAGTAAAAACGGGAAATTAAAGATAAAGAATTCAGCTGTTCTTTTATTTGCAAAAAATCCTCAGGATTTCTACCCTCAGTGTGAGATAAGATTTGTAAAATTTAAAGGGAAGGAACCAGTTGAGATTATTGTTCATAAATTAATCCAAAGCGATTTAGCATCCTCAATAGAAGATTCTATAAAATTAGTAAAAGAGAATATATACAGGGAGATTAAGATTTCTGGAGAACCAAGAAGAAGGGAAGATTATGAATATCCCCTTGAAGCAATTAGAGAAGCCGTTGTAAATGCAGTTACACATAGAGATTATTTCAGTAAAGATTCTATACAAATTTATATTTTTGATAATCGCATTGAAATTACAAATCCTGGTTCGTTGCCTCAAGCATTACCCAGGGAATTATTTGGTTCTATATCTGTTCAAAGAAATCCCATCACCTATAGATTCTTGAGAGATCTTGGTTATGTTGAAGGATTGGGAACCGGAATTCCAAGAATGAAGAATTATATGAGAAAGGCAGGATTAAAAGATCCTGATTTTAATTTTACTGAGAGTTTTTTCCGTATTATTCTATATAACAGAAAGGGAAAGAAAGAACCGATTAAGAATGAAGGAGATTTAAGCGAGAGACAGAAGAAAGCTCTAGATTATTTAAATAGAAATAAAACAATAAAGTCAAACACATATGAAGAGATTAATAAAGTCTCACATGCCACTGCTGTAAATGAATTAAACGAGATGATTGAATTTGATTTTATTAAGAAAGTTGGAGCATACAGAGGAGCTTATTATACTTTAAAGAAAAAATAGTTATCTTAGTAAAATCTTATATTGTTATACATTAATATATTTACAAACGATTGATTTTAGACGATAATTACTTCCCTAATGGCGGGATAGACTAAGTCTTACCTTAATAAACAATCTTTAAAAACAGAATTTATGTCAATATTTCATGAAAAGCCTTTATGAAACCTTTATGAAAGCATAATGGGAGATTCCTTATTTAAGAATTCAATGTTTCTTATGTTAAGCTCAGGAGTTATGGCTGTTCTTGGATTTGAGACGGAGAGCAAATAGATACAAATTATTAATAGGGAAACATTTATACATAGTTTCTTCATATATGATACTGATTGCTAATTTGTATTATAATACAAATTTTTATAGAAAATCATGCATTATACCTCTCTCCAGAGCATTAATTCTTAAAGTTTTGATAATATCTCTTTCATACCAATTAAATCAGTAAATATTACCTTGCATCCATTAATTTTAATTTCTGCTTTCTTGTTTTCATATGAAACAATTATTGCTATCTTTGGATTATATTCATCTATAAATGCCCTAATATTTCTCTCTACTTTTCCAGTTTCTGCATTTATTTTGACTTCTATTGGGATAACATTTGAATCTTTTTCCACTACAAAATCAATTTCCATCTTTGTTTTTGTTCTCCAGTATTTTGGAGAAAATCCCATCTTTAATAATTCTGTAAATACATAATTCTCAAATAAATTACCTTCAGGATCTTGATTGAAAGATTTAGCTATGAAGTTTCTTAAGCCAGTATCAATAAAATATATCTTAGGTTGTTTAATTATCTCCTTTAGCTTGTTTTTATAAAATGGTTGAACACTGTATATAAGATAGCTCTTTTCCATTGCTCCCAGATATTTTTTTATTGTTTGAAACGATATTTTCGTATCGTTAGATAAATTATCATAGGAGATTAGATTTCCTATGTTAAGAGCAAGATATTTTAAACATTTTTCCAAAGAAGAAATATCCTCTATTGAAAAAGTTCTTGAAATGTCCTTAAGAACCATTGTATCATATAAATCTTTAAGGATAGTCTTCTTTAAGTCTATATCTTCTGTATAATTTACTTTAGGGTAACCTCCAAAAGTCATATGCTCCCATAATGCTCTTTTTAATGCAGTTTGAGAAAACTCTTTTAATTTTTTTAATTCAAGAAATTCCTCTATTGAAAAAGGATAAAGTTTTATTATTGAAACCCTTCCAACAAGATAGGAAAGGACATCTTTGCTTAATAAAATCTCAGATGAGGAAGTTATCCACATTTTCCTGTTATTATCTGCAAGATATTTCAGTTTTCTTCCCGCATCTTTGCAATATTGGATTTCATCCAAAACAGAAAGTTCATGCCCTTCAATATTCTGTGTTTCAAATTTTTTAATATCTTCGTCAAATAATTCTCTTATATCCGGATCATCAAATAAAAGGTAGTTACTTTTGAATCTCTTTGCCTGCTCTTTTAAAAAAGTTGTTTTCCCAGATTGTCTTGCTCCAACTACTGCTATTACAGGATAAAGTTTTATTATCTTGTCAAATTTTTCTTTTATTTCTCTCTCTACATATTTTATATCCATGATTAATTAAAATAAAGGATGTTTATAAACCTTACTATTATTAATGTCTAGTTTAACTATAGTATTACTAAAGTTAAGTTCTAGTTAAACAATAGTTTAATTATAGACGAGGCAATAATTATCTTGGTGAAATTTTATATTGCTAGACATTAATTAATATAATTTAATACATTTAACACGATTGGTTTAGATGATAATTGATATTCTTGAGGAAACGGATAAGTTATCTCCCAGAGTAATTTTATTATTACAATATTGGATAATGATTGAGCAAGGTTTAGAAAATGTCCCTAGGATAATTATTGTTCTCAGGGTTGGGTGAGCAATTTCTTTAGAGAAATTGTACTAATCCACAACTAAAGAGATTGCGAATTAGGGTGGGACAAAGTTTTATCCCAACACTCAATAAACAATCTTTAAAAATGGAATTTATGTCAATATTTCATGAAAAGCCTCTATGAAAGCATAATGGGAGATTCCTTATTTAAGAATTCAATGTTTCTTATGTTAAGCTCAGGAGTTATGGCTGTTCTTGGATTTGTCTTTTGGTTAATATGCGCAAGGTTGTTCAGTGCACATGATATAGGATTAGCTACAACAATAATATCCGTTATGGGATTAATTACATCCTTTTCATTGTTAGGCTTAAATTCAGGACTAATAAGATATTTACCTGATTCCACAAATAGAGATAGGAAAATAAACACTTGTTTCACTCTTGTTGCATTAGTAACAATTGTTATATCTGCTGTTTTTATTGTAGGATTGGAAAAGTTCTCACCAAGTTTATTATTCATAAAAGACAATTTGTTTTTGGCTTTAAGTTTCATATTCTTTGCAGTTATTGCCTCTTGGGGTTCAATAATAGACAGCATTTTTATTTCTCTCAGAAGTTCTCACTTTGTATTAACTAAAAGCGCAATATTTGGGGTTATAAAAATTGTATTGCCTTTTGCTCTTGTGAGCTGGGGGGCTTATGGAATATTCAGCTCATACATGATTGCAATGTTAGCTGGATTTATCACAGTATTTGTTATCCTCATGATTAAGTTCCAATACAAACCAAAGTTTGTATTTTATGATGAAGTAATAAAAAGAATAGGAAGATTTTCTTTTGGTAATTACGTTGCTGGATTTATAGGGGGATTGGCTTTAATGCTTATGCCTTTAATAATAACAAACACAATTAATCCTACAACAACAGCTTATTATTACATGGCCATGATGATTGCTAGCCTTTTATTTGTAATACCAAGCTCAACTACTAGCTCATTGTTCGCTGAAGGAAGCCATGATGAAAGAAAATTAAAAAAGAAAACACGAAGTGCAATAAAAATAATTGCTTTCTTGCTAATTCCTGCTATATTAGCAATAGTATTTTTCGGACAATATATCTTGCTTGCATTTGGAAAAGAATATTCAACTCAAGGTTTCACATTCCTAAAAATAATGGCTGTAAGTGGAATATTTGTAAGCATAAATTCTGTGTTTGGGAGCATATTCAAGATAAAGAAAAAAATAAAACAAATAATCTGGGTAAATGTAATTGGAGCTGTTGTGATAATAGGATTAAGTTATTTCTTCCTAACTCTTGGGCATAGCTTGGTAGGAATTGGAATTGCTTATATTGCAGGGCAGATTGCAATGAATTTGGCTTATTGGGGGATGAGTAGGAGAAAAAGATGAAAACGAAACGTTTAAATAATATATTACTCATGTAAGTAGTATGTTACTCAATAATAAAGAACTCATTGTATTAAAAGAATTTTCTTCGGACTATTCTGTAAAGAATTATGGGAGAAAATTAGCAAGTAAATTGAAAATGAATCAAAAAACTGTTTCAAATGTTCTTAATAATCTAGAAAAACAGCATATACTCAAATTTACACAGGAAGGTAAGAATAAATATTATTATATTAACAAATCGAATCCAAATACAAAAGATGTTGTAAAACTTGTTGAGATTAATAAGAGAATTATGTTTTTTAACGAGTATAGCAAATTAAATGATTTATTCTTGGAAATTGAAAAAAGAAGCAGAGGATTGGTGATTATATTTGGAAGTTATGCTAATTTGTCAAGTACAAAAAACTCTGATATTGATATATTCGCTATAGGTAAAGTAGATGAGTTAAAGGATTTAGAAGAACTTTATAACATTAAAATAAATGTAATTAACTCTTCAAGGGATAAATTTAAATTAAATGATATATTCGTAAAAGAGATAATTAACAATCATATTATATTAAAAGGAGTTGAGGAGTATATTGATTTAACATGGTAAGCTTAAAATGGTGTTGCAAACAAAAAGACGGCATTAAGCTAATTGAACCAAGTGAGAATCTTTCTCAATCTTATATGAAGATGAGTGAAAATGCACTTGGAACAATGAACAGAGAAAAAGAGTATAATCTTGTATTTGCTATCTCTGCAGGATATTATTCCATGTATTACTCATTATATTCTATTTTAATGAAAATTGGGATTAGGTGTGAGATTCATTCCTGCACACTTAAATTTATGGAGAAAGTTCTGGAGGGGTTGTATTCTAAAGAAGAAATTAAAACAATTTCTAAGGCATTTGATATAAGAAACATAGCGCAGTACTATGTTGATAAAGTAATTAATACAAAAGATATTGATTTTGTGATTGCACAATCTCCGCTATTTGTTAATAAATCAAAAGAGATATTATACAAAATGAATGAAAAGGATGTTACAGTATTAAGGAAGAAGTTTGAAGAATTGATAAAGTAGTTAGCTTAGTGAAATCTTGCGGGGTTGATGAGGTTAGTATAATCGGAACAGTAGTTATATTGGGATTGAGTTACTTCTTCATAACACAAGGACATGGTTTGGTAGGAATTGGAATTGCTTATATTGCTGGGCAGATTGCAATGGGATTGGCTTATTGGGGAATGAATGGGGGGAGAAGGAGATAGAGAGAAAAGAAGTTGGAAAATTATTTAAAGAAGTCTTTCTTGAGTATATCATGTCAAAAGAAAACTTTAAAAAGATATTTGAACGCCTTCCAATTGCTGAAAGAAAAATGCCTGCAGTGATTGTAGATGGGAAAGTCTTTACATGGGAAGAAGCGTGGTTGGAGATTAGAGATGATAAACCATTAGCTAAAAAAATTCAAGATAAAATTGAAGAGATAACCAAAAATGAAAAATAAATGTGAGATAAATATTGAATTAAATGGTAAGAAAGTACCGAAAGAATTAGTAGAATTAATTATTAAAAGACTTGAGGCTATGCCTAAAAATATTAAATTTGCTGTATTAGGTGCGGTTTTAACCCAAGAAGATATCATAAAAGAAATTTGTGATAATAGTACAATTGGTAGAGAGATATTAAAGATAGAAATAGGATATTACCGAGATTTACTTCGGAATTAAAATGCCAAATAAAAATATTATTCTAATTATTAGAACTATAAAAGATGAAGAGGACTATGCAACAAAATATATCTTTCATTGGGCAGGATTAGTAAAATATGATGCGGAGTTATTAGGTTTAAAAGTAATTGATTTACAAAATGAAAATGTTACAGAAGAGAATATAACAAAAATGATTGAGGAATTTGACCCATATATCATTTTTTTAAATGGACATGGAACAGATTATTCTTTTAAAGGTAAAGATGGAGAAACAGATATTATAGTTAGATGTAAAAATGACCATTTATTTAAGGGAAGGGTTGTTTATGCATTATCTTGTTCTACTGCAAATATTTTAGGAAAATCTTCTCGTAATAAAGGTTGTGAATGCTACATAGGTTATACAAATGAAATTATTTTTCCAACCCAAAAATTGGATGATCCTCTTAGTGATTCTGTTTCTAGACCATTTATGATGATAAGTAATGAAATTGTTATGACTTTAATAAGAGGGGGTTCTCCAGAAGAAGCTATTCAAAATTTTCATAGATTATCTGATGGATTAATAGACTATTGGAAGAGAAAAGATCTCCCAGTAGCACCAATAATACGAAGATATTTGGAGAGTGTAAAAAAAATGATATATTCTCCAATTTAATTTGCCTTAATTCTCTGGATGATTTTTCTCGGAATTGGAATTGCTTATATTGCAGGACAAGTGGCGATGAATTTGGCTTATTGGGGAATGAATAGGGGAAGAAGGAAATAGGAAAGTTTAAATACTACTGTATCAAAATATATACATATGTATCAAAAAAGAAACAAAGAACTTGATGTAATTTCTCTCTATAGAGGAGATTATAATGCAAGATTTTATCTGAGAGAAATAAGCAAACTCTCAAAACTTCCACTTAAGACTTGCCAGAATACTCTTGTTGGTCTTGAAAGAGAAAAGATATTAAAAAGCAAGATAGAAGGGAAGAATAAATATTTTAGTTTAAATTTAGAGAATATAAATGTTAAATCTTATCTCTTGAAAGCTGAAATTTATAAAACAGACTTATTTTTGGAAAAATATACAGAATTTAAGACTTTTTTAAAATCAATTAATACAAATTCTACAATTATTGTATACGGAAGCTTTGCAAATTTTAAAGCTGATAAAAATTCTGATACAGATTTATTTATTATAACAGATAAGGAGGAAAAATTGCCATACCATATATTGCCTCATAAAATTCATCAAAACGGCCTGAAGGAAGAGTCGTTTAGAAAAGCAATCCTTCAAAAAGAGCCATTAGTCAAAGAGATAGAAGCAAACCATATAATCTTAAATAATCATTCTTCCTATGTAAATATATTCTGGGAGTATTATGGTAAATAAGGAACTTAATTGGTGCTTCAAATTAAAAGATGGGCTGAAAATAGTTGAACCAAATGAAAGATTATCAAAATCTTACATTGAACAGGCCAAATCTTCCTTGTTAAGAGCCGAAAAGGATTTTGAAGATAAGGATTTGCTATGGTCAACAGTTGCAATTTATTATGCAGAATATTATGCTCTTTATTCATTTCTTCAGAGAATAGGAGTGAAGTGTGAAAATCATGCTTGCTCTATTTTGGCAGTTACTTTGCTCTTGGGAGAGGATAAGACAAAGACAATAAATCAGCATAAGGATAAAAGAATTGACGCCCAATATTATATGAAAGTTGATCAGGAATCAAATATAAAATCAATGCTTCAGGAAGCTAAAAGGTTTGTTTCAAATTTTGATGAAATTGTGTCAAATTTATCAGAAAGTGAAATTAAGGAATATAGAATAAAAGTTGAGGGAAAATAAAAAGTTATCTTAGTGAAATCTTGCGGGGTTGATGAGGTTAGTATAATCGGAACAGTAGTTATA
>CAYNWY010000014.1:0-12905 GCA_964401065.1 Candidatus Woesearchaeota archaeon | reverse complement strand
TAACTTCTTTTCCAAGTTTGTGCAACAAAAGTGCCGCATATATGTATTCCATTTTATCTATTTTCCTCCGAATTTACTTCGGGAGTGGGAGTTTGTAAATTTCCAAGAGCTATTGCATGTCTTTCTGCTTTTCCTATTAAGAAAGTTATTGTTTCAGGAGTTGTATACCCAATTTGAACAGCGAAAGGTAATGCTCTTCCATATGTTTCTTTTAAGTCATCGAGAGTTTTTTCAGGATTTAGATTCATTTCAGGATAAAATGTTTTTGATTCATTGTCAAATGCTGCAACAGGTATAAATCCTATTGTGAAAGGTTTTATATCGAGTTTGTTCATCATATCTGCAGCACTTTGAGTAATCTTTGTCCCTTTTTTTGCTATTACTTTTGGGGCTCTGATTGTTATTTTTCCACCTTCTAGTTGGATTTGTATTCCTAGGGAGCTAAGTTCACTTATTGCTGGTCCAGGAACTAAATCAGTTGGTCCTGCAGGAATTTCTATGTCTTCTGAAGCTATTTGTCCAACTTTAGCTTTTGCTGGACTTTTTTTCCTTATCAAATCTATTGCTAATTCAAAACAATTAACATCTGAAAATAATAATGCAAAGTCATTAGTTATGCTTTCTTTGACTTTTTTTATTTCTTCTTCTTTTGAAGAATCAAGTGCTTTGATTATAATGTTCTTTTTTGGAACTTTAACTATTGCCTTTCCTCTCAATTTTTTTACTATTTCCTGAAATTGTGAGCCTGGAATATTTTTTATAGAAGCAATTAAGAAAGTCTTTTTTTCTTTAAGGAGTTTAGATAAATCTAAAACTGCTTTCTTCTTTTTTTCTGAAACATGTGCTGTTTTGGGAGTTTTAGTTGTTTTTTTGGTTTTCATTTTAATAGTATTTTGTAGGGTTTAGTCATTGTGAACTTGATTTCTATATTTTTTATGTTCTCTTTGTTTCTTGGAAGAGTTTTAAGAAGATTATTATAAACAGTCATTATATTTTCAGTTATGTCCTCATCTTTCATGCTCTGCTTTCCTATTGGGATTTTGATACTTGGTTCTTTTATTTTTATTTTGACACTTGTATTTATCTTATTTTTAAGTTCTTTCAGTGTTTTTTCATCAGCATTTAAGATTATTCCCAATTGGGGAGAAGGCATTTTGCCTGTTGGTCCTAGGGCTCTTCCAAAGTTTGTTGCAACACTTGGCATGAGGCTTGCCTGAGCTATGAAAAAATCGTGATTGTTAACTAAGCGTTTCAGTTCTGATTTGTTTGTGTATTTTTTGAATTCATCAGGAGTTATTGTTTCAATATCCTTATTTTTAATTTCTAGAAATCCTGCTATTTTTTTGTCTTTTATTTTATGAGGAATACTTACGAATATATTTACATTGCTTTTTTTAATATCAAATTTTTGCAAATTTACAATTAAATCAACTGTCTGGTCAAATTTTCTTTCTTTTGTTGCTCTTAATTCAGTTAAGGCTTTTTTTAATTGCCCTTCTAATTCTGCCATCTTGATTTTAACCTCCCAAATTATGCGTCACAAACCTAGAAGGTATTTTGTAACGATATGGTTCAACCGGTTGATTTTCTATGCTTTTTTGGGTTTTTAAATGTTAGTTTTTATTGAATATATTAAATATTACAATAATCCTTATAAATTGCTTTTAGGTTTGAATTTTATGGAATTAGTTGCATTGCTTTCAACAGGAAAAGGAAGCTGGGGGCAGGTTTCTGGTTTGATGAAATATGGAGAATGGGATAAAATAATTGTCATCGGTGATGAATTTGGAACGGGATTTACTCACGATAAGAAATTTGAATTTATAAAAGTTGATTTGAAAGCAAAGATAAAAGATTTGAGAGAAGAATTTTTGAATAAACTTAAAAATAAAATTGATGGGACAGAAGTTGCATTGAGCATAGCTTCTGGAGATGGCAAGGAACATATGGCTTTAATCTCCGCATTGATAAACGTTCCAGTTGGAATAAGATTTGCTGCTTTGACAAAAGACGGTGTAATCGACCTTTAAAGGTGTGAAGGATTTGTGGTCTCTTACGAAAATTATATAAATCTTCGGAAAGAAGAAATTATATATTATAAAATGGGAAAAAAGGGTTTAGTAGGAAAAATATTCTGGACATCTAATGTTAGTAAATCAACAGAATCAACAGAAAAAAATCCCTTAAGAATACAATTAAAAAAACAAATTTTCACTAACTGTCAAAAATTGGAAGAGGCGGGGTTTGGAATGCTTGAAGATTCGAATAATCTTGGGAAAATTGATAGCAGTTGTTCTGTAGTATGCCCCGATGGAAACATATTTACTCCAAAACAAATTACTGATTATTTCATGGAAAGAAAAGGAGGGTATAGTTCTAAAAACCCAGAAGATTGCAAAATGAATGAAGCTCAGAACTATTATTTAGGCTTTAAAGAATTGTTTTCTAATAATTTAGAAGGATAATTGATTTGTAACTCTTTTTTAGATTACAATAATCATTAAAAATGCTGTTTGTTTTTTGCTTTTATGATTACATATAATGATATTTATGAAGCAGCGCGAAAAGAGAGATACTCTGAGCAACTTCAGCAGATTCCTAAGAATTTTATATCAGAAGTTGCGAAATATATGAAAGATAAGAAAGAAATCGCTGCTAAGGATAGTGAAGATTTTTCAGATGTGATAATGAAGACAAAAAAGCAGTTGGAAAATGCGACAACCCTTTTCAAAGAACTTATTATAAGAAGAAGAAAGAAGATTTTGAATCTGGTTCTTATTGCTACAGAAACTGGCATTTCAAAACAAGATTTTGAGAATATGCTTGCTATAGAAAAGGAACTTTTTGAAGAATTGATGAATTGCATGAATATTTCTGAAAAAAAATTGAATGAATCCTTTAATGGGAACAAAGGAGAACAAACTAAAAGTAATGATTTGGTTGTTTTTATAGAGGACGTGGATGAATTTTTAGGGGTTGATGGAGATAAAATGGGCCCTTATCAGAAAGGAGATATTGCAAATATTCCAAGGGAAATTGCAAAGATATTATCAGATGGTAAGAAAGTAGAGGTTATTGAGAAGTGATAAAAAGAAGATTTTATTAATGTCTTATTCTTTATATTAAAATGAGCATAAGCAGATTGATTGTTGGATGGATATTCTTAATTGCAGGAATAATTTTTATTATCTTATCTACATTTACTGCTTGGTGGATGATTTTTTATGGAATACCTCTCTTTATTTTAGGTATTGCACTTTTGTTAAATAAAAATGAAGATAAAATTGAAAAAAGAAAGGATTTAAAAGAAAAAGCATACAATAAATAACATGGCAAAGCTCAGATTAATATCTGGCTAAATCCATTTTAAAGATAAAATGACTAAAGAAATGATAGTTACAACTGCTTTTGATGTTCCTGGTAAGAAAATTGCAAAAGTTTTGGGAATTGCAAGAGGAAATACAGTCAGATCAAGGAACTTGGGAAGAGATATTGCAGCAGGATTTAAGAATTTGATGGGTGGAGAAATTAAAGTTTATACAGAGATGACTGCTCAATCAAGAGATGAAGCATTGAATAGGATGATTAATGACGCAATAAAGATGGGTGCTGATGCAGTGATTGGATTTAGATTTACAAGTTCTACTGTGATGCAGGCTTCTTCTGAAATCTTAGCTTATGGAACTGCTGTGAAGTTGAAGTGAATCTTGTTTTATATCGGAAAGTTTAAAAGGAATTTCTATCTAAATTTTTTATGCCTGTATAGCTCAGTGGTAGAGCGGCTGCCTTGTAAGCAGTAGGTCGGGAGTTCAAATCTCTCTACAGGCTTACTCTTTTTTCTCTTCAGAATCAGCTTCTTTCTCAACCTCTTCCTTCTTCTTAGATTTTCTCTCTTTCTTTACTATCTTCTCTAAGGGGACTTCTTCAATTTCTTTTTCTTCTTTTGTTTTGTTATCTATTTTTTCTTCGCCAGTCTCTTTTTTTGGTTTTTCCTTAACATCCAAATCTTTTTCAATTTCCATTGATTTTATCTCACAAAGTGAAAGCGGATAGATTTTCTTTAGAATTAAGCTTAGTTCCTTCTGCATTTTATTCTTTAATATTTCATCAAATATCCTTGCAGAGGGTCTCTCTTTGAGATATTTTTTTATTTCTTCTCTTGTTCTTTCTCTTAGACCTCTTCTTACTCTCTTTGAGACTTTTCTTCTTGTTATAAGGAAGGGTTTTATTTTAAGAGTGGCATCTTTACAATCTGCTGAAAAAGAATCTTCTACATAATCTGTTCCTTTTCTTATCATTCTCCTTAAAAAATAGGACATAAGAAGAATCCCTCTTGGATATGCAATTGCTTTATTATCTTCTATAGAAACTTTAAATTGCATAAGAATACTTTTCCCTCTAAGGATTCTTGTTAAATCATATTTTATAAATTTTCCTTCTAATTCGGATAATTCATACGCGAATACTTGTGTCTGCTTATTGATTATAGGCATTTCCACATCATAAAATCTTTTTTTCTTTTTTGCTTGTGTCATTTTATCTTTGTTTTATTTTTATTCTTGTATTTGTTTACTTAATCTTATCCCTTTTTTTTGGTATTTAGATTTGTTGCATTCTTTACAAGTATACATTATGTTGGTTTTTTTAGTTGTTTTTGATTTTCTTTTGAATTTTGAAGCTGCAGGTTTTGAACCCCATTTTCCTTTATTTCCAATCCCTCTCCCTAATCCTCTTAATTTAGCTCTATGTTTTGAACCTCTAGTGAGAGTTCCTCTTTGAAATCCTGTTCCTACTAATTTTATTTTCTGTTCTGTCTTTTTTTTACAATAAGGGCAGAACCTTTTTGTTGTTTTAGGTATTTTCATATTAGTTCCTTATTTTCTTGGTTTAAAAAGTTTTTTATATCTTGGTCCCGCAGTTATTTCATGTCAAGAGTAAAATTTCAAAAAGGAGAGCAAAGAAAGTTTATACAAGATGTTTTGGGCAGGATAAATTCCCCCTCGCTTAGAGAGTTAGGAAATCGTTTAGGAGTTAATTATTCTACACTCAAGAATTATTTCAATGAAGAAAGATGTTTGCCTGAAAATTTGTTTAATGATTTGCTCTATATTTCAAAGATAAATAAGGAAAATTATAAGATGGAATATTTAAAAGAAAATTGGGGGCAGGTTAAAGGGGGAAAAAAGAGCAAAATATAAATGGTCCTGCCAAGAATCGAACTTGGGCATTATCCACGTCAAGGATACAGTCTACCATTAGCTTACAAGACCCAATTCACTTTTTATGAAAGAAAAATATTTAAATATACCTCTTTTCTTGTTTAATCATGGCAAGAGGTGGAGCATTAATATTCTTTCTTTTGTATCTGGCATTAGGATTATACTTTCTTAATTTTGGAATTCAGTTTATTAAAATTCCAGAAATAGTTTCAAATGTTAACCGGTGGATAATTTTTGCTGGAGGGGTTCTTTTGATTTTTGGAGCAATAAACTTCATTAGAATGAACAGATATACCTCTATAAGATATAATCGTAGATGATTGAAATCTCAATAAACTTTATATATATAATTTTCATTAAGTTTTAATGGTGTTTAAAAGAGGTCAGGTGACTATGTTTATTATTCTTGCAATTCTCATAGTTTCAATAGTAGCATTAGTGTTTATATTTAAGGATGATTTATTTGGAAAAAGAGTTCCTTCTGAAATAAGCCCAATTTATAATACCCTTTCTTTGTGTTTGGAGAAGGACCTTGCAACAGGAGTTAGTGTTTTAGAAAGTCAAGGAGGACATATTTATCTTCCAGAATATGAAGCAGCTTCAGAATATATGCCTTTTTCTTCTCAGTTGGATTTTCTTGGTAATCCAATTCCTTATTGGTATTATGTTTCAGGAAATAACATAGAAAGAGAACAAGTTCCTTCTAAGGAGGATATGCAAAACGAGCTTGAAGAATTTATGGAGACAAGAATAAGGTCTTGCTCTTTTGATACTTATTACCTTGAGGGATATAGTATTTTGATGGATAAGCCAAAGGCGAGTGTTGTAATAAAGGATAAGCAAGTTTCTCTTACTATGGATATGGATTTTTCAGTTTCAAGAGAAGAAGATAGCCATGTTATTAAGGAGCATAAAATTGTTCTGGATTCGGAATTAGGGTCTCTTTATAATTCTGCTTTAAATGTTTATGAGGAGGAACAAGCAAGTTTATTCCTTGAGGAACAAGGTGTAGATATTTTGAGATCTTATGCTCCAGTAGATGGAGTTGAAATAAGTTGTTCTCCAAAAATATGGATAGCAAGTGAAATATTTAGAGATTTACAGAATGCAATTGAAGCAAATACTCTTGCTTTAAAAAATGGAGATGATAAAAAGGAATATTTTGAAATGGATATACCTGAGATTCCTTCAAAGCAAAGAGTAAGATTTTTGAATTCTAAAAATTGGTCTTATAGTTTTGAAGTTCTTCCTTCTGATAATGGAATTTTAGTTGCAAATCCTGTTGGAAATCAGCAGGGAATGGGAATTTTAGGATTTTGTTATGTTCCTTATCATTTTGTTTATAGTATGAAATATCCTGTATTAGTTCAAGTTATTTCAGGAGAAGAAATTTTCCAGTTCCCATTGGCAGTTGTTATTCAGAGAAATCAGCCAAGAAAAGTTTCTGGAGGAGAAGCAATAGGATTAGAAGATACAGAATTATGCAAGGATAAAAATACTCTTACAAAGGTTAGAGTTTATGATTCAAACTTGAAACCAGTTGAAGGATATATTTCTTATGAATGTCTTGGGGCAAAATGCAATATAGGCATGACTACGGGAGGAAAAATTTCTGAAGAATTCCCTCAATGTATTAATGGATTTATTAATGTGAGAGCAGAGGGATATAAAGATGAGAGTGTTATGTATTCTACTAATGAAGAGGGAGGTCTGAGTATTATTTTGACAAAACTTTACGACATTCCTATTCAACTTAAATTAGATAAACAAAATTACAACAAAGATGCAATTATTTCTTTTGTTTCAGATGATTATTCAGAGACAGTGATTTACCCTCAGCAAACCAGTGTTAAATTGGGTGAAGGAAAATATGAAGTACAGGTTTATATTTATAAAAATTCAAGTCTTACTTTAGGGGCAACTAAGCAAGAGCAATGTGTAACTGTTCCAAGATCTTCAATATTTGGAATGATTGGATTGACTAAAGAAGAATGTTTTGAAGTTGAAGTTCCAGCACAAATTCTTTCAAAGGCATTAGCAGGTGGAGGGAAACAAAATTATACTTTTTCAGAAACTGAATTAAAGAATTCAAGAGTTATAGATATTTCTGCAGAGAGTTTTCCTTCTCCAAATTCTTTAGAGCAAATGCAAATGAATGATATTCTATTTGAAGGTACACCGGTTGTGGTTAATCTTAGATGATAAATAAAAAAATATTATATGGGGCAATTTTTCTATTTGGAATTTTAATTTTTTGTTCTTTTATTTCAGCTTATACTGAATCTTACTATGGAAGTGAATATAATAATGCAATGGGAATTTTAAGTCTCTCTGGAGGCCAAAGTCTTAAAGTGGATGAGTCAATGTGCCAGCAGGGAACTGATTTTATTATTCAAATAAATGGTTGTGAACCTGCTCCTGTAACGAGTGATTTATTAGAAGAAGAAAATGTTAATGTTTTTTGTAAATTAAGTGCTATAAAAATAAATCCTCTTGTGGATGTAAAAGCTATAGATCAGATATCTTTTGACCGGGAAGTTCCTAAGGAAGTTATGGCTATTGGTTATCAACCAGCACAATCTGCACTTGGATATACTGAAAATACTTTGGAAGGTTCTTTGCTTTTAGAAAATCTTGGTTATGTTGTGATTACACTGAAAAGGCAGCCTAATGAATCTGCTCTTACTAATTGTGAGAAAAAACCTCTTGGGGGAGATATTTGTTGGGTTCAAGGAAATTTGACTGCAAAACTTAGATATGATGTTGAAAATGTTTTTGGAGTTGGAAATGCAATATTTTATTTGCCTGTTATGGAGGATAAGGATTGGCAAAATGATTTTGTTCAGTATAGTTTTTGGGGAGGAAGAGGTTATTTAAGAGCAGAGTCTGTTGGAGAGGACAGTGCAAGTATTTCAATCTACTCTGATAACTCTGTTGCTAGTAGTTTATCAAGAACAGGAAGAGAATACACTCTTGCAAAATATACCACAAGAAATCTTCAAGTAGGAAAAACTTCAGAGAAAATTTTCTTACCTGGAATCAGTCCTTGTTTGGCAAGTTTACAATTAACATTAAAAGGAGTAGAATATCCAGATACAAAAGTTGTGTTAAAAGTAAATGATGATACTTTTGAACTTGCAGAAAATGAATATTTTCTAGATAACAAGTGTAGAGTTATAAACATGAATGGAAATGATATAAATTCACAAGTTAAAATTAGATGTTCTGGTGCTGATGAAAGCAGTGAAAGAAAAGCTGTTGATTTAAAAATTTCTCCTCAAGTTAAATTAAATATTGGGGGAACAGTTGAAGATCATGTAGTGGGAGATTGGCTTTATAGAACTGATGATGATAGTAAATCCGTATACTTGGGGTATATTGGGACTCTCGGCACAAAAGATGAGAAAGATTTGTATGTTTATCTTGTTGCAATTCCAGATCATAGAGACAAATTAACAGAATCTCAAATTTCTCAGGTTCAGGCTTATGCAGAGACAGTTAGAAGTTCTACAGAGCATCAAGGAAAGGCTATCGCCGAGATTATAACAGTTTCTGGGGCAGTTGCTGCAACAATGGGCAGAGGTGTTAAATCTATAGTCAGTGGCTGGGATTTTTATATGATTCCTTATACAGGCCCCACACAACAAGCTTCTTCTGTAAAGGTTTGGCAAAAAGAAGTTTCATTTGGGGGTTATGCAAATGAAGTAACAGATGGTTTTTTCCCTTTGAGCAATAATAATTATGCAAATGCTATGAGTGACTTTGAAACTGTTGTTAATAGTTATCCAAATGAAGTTGAAAAAGTAAATTCAGTTGAGACATTTGGGCAGCAAGCTATGTATGAAGAGATTCTTTTAGCAGATAAACTTGGAAAAAAGAAAACTCTTATTGAATTGTGTAATCAATTTGAAGAAGATTATCCAAATGAATACAGGTATGTTGATATTTGTGAGAATGATTTAATGCTGTCTAATTCAGAAGCAAACACAATGCAAGTGACTATCAATGGTTTTGTAAAAGAAATATCTTTGCAGGAAATAAGAGAACCAAGTAAAGAACAGTATAGTGCTACAATGTCTGTTCAGGGTCCTACGGGTGTGACAAAAACATATGTATTAAGCAAGAACAAACCTATTTATCTAGATGGAAGCGGGCTTAGAGATGAAGCTGATGAAGCTAATTTGAAGGGCACAGAATACATAATGCTTGAGGAATTAACTGACGATACAGCAAAGGTATTAGTAAATGTTCAAGAGAAAACACTTTCTAATGGAATTATTGATTATCTGTTCAAATCAGATAGTCAGTATTTCAAAAAAGGTGACCCCTATAAGAGATTTGGTGATTATAGGTTCACTCTTACTGATATTACTTTAGAAAAAGTTGCAAAAGTATCTGTTACTGCAAACACAGACCTTGCAAGAAGCAATTCAAGTTTTATGTTTAAAATAGGTGTAGAGAAAAGATGGATAATATTAACTCCTGATCAGACTAAGCAAAGAATAGCATCTATGAATAAGACCCTAGAAGATTGGAAAAAGGTATCAGATGCTTTTGATGGGATTGTTGCAACTTGGAAAATTACTTGTGGTGCTACTGGTTTTTGGTTAACTGCTAAGAATGCTTGGCTTAATAGAGGAGGGAAGGCAACAGCAAGGCAGGAAGTTATGACAGCTACTGGAGGATGGAATGAAAAATGTGCTAAGATGGTTCCTGAAGAATACAAATCTATAGATGAATGTTTCTCTAAGAATGCAGTGAATATAGAAGACGAGGTGGATGAAGTATATGATATTATGAGAGAGCAAAATTCTGAAATAACAGAACTTAAAGAATCTACTACTGATGAAGAATTTAGTGACCAGTATTCTAACCAAGTAAGTAGCAGATTGAAATCTTTGTCTGGCCAGACGGGCTTGAAAAATGTAAAAGAAGTTACACAGGTTCTTGATTCAGATGGGTGGAAAGATAGAAAGTATACTACAGACCAGCTTAAAGAAATAGAGCTTTATTCAGCATATCTTCAAGAACACCCAAATGATCCTACTGCAACACAAAGATTAAATTCTGTTTTAAAAGATATTGAAGTTAATTCCAGACAATTTTTAGAAGAAAAAACTTTTGAAGACACGGTGGGAATGCCTGTTACAATTGGGACTTATGGTAAATCTGCAAAATCCGAGGAAATAATACTTGGAGCAGATGAAAGAGTTTTGTTTAAAGATTCAAAATATAAGCAAATGGATTTTGGAGATAGTGGTGTCACAATTCCAGATACTTCTTATGTTAGACCATATAAAAGCCTTTATTTAATTTCACCAGAAACTCATGCAACTAGGGAGTTTTTTGTTGTGTATGATTCTGAAGGAGCAGTTACCCATACTTATGAAGTCTTTAGAACAGGAACACAGACTCCCGAGGCTAAACTTTACATTGATACAACAGAAAATCCAACTAAAGTTGCAATAAATCCTTTTGATTTGCGTTTTAAAACCTATGATAAAACTTCTTATCAGAATGAATATGAAGCTTCTTATGGAGGTTCTGAGCCTTTGATAAGATATTTTGAAACAGGAACTTACAAAGGCAAGCCTGCAATTGTTCCTTTTGATAAATCAAATGGATGGTATGCTGGAATACAAAATCCAGCGGTTTCTTATGATTCCTCTGCACGTTTAACTAGCCTTTATGTTTGTAATGTTGGTCAGAATAACATAGAAGAATTTCAGCTAGATAATTTTGGAGATGATACTTGTGAATTATATTCATTGAATACAGAACAAAAATATACTGTTTTCCCTGGATTGGATAAATCTGAAACATTAAATTTAGTTACAAGAGCTCAAAGAGCGGTTCAGGCTGCACAGACTGCTAGAGCACGTAAGGAAGGAATATCTTCTCTTAAAATAGATGGTAGTGGTTTTAGTAAAGCAATTACAGTTGGAGAGCCTGCTCTTGAAAGTCTTACTGCTCAATGCACTGATTTCATGTCTGTTAAAGATTGTGCTTTACTTTTCAATGTTTGTGATCCTGTTATTTGCCCAAGTTCAAGATGTGATTACGGTGGAAAATATCCTGTTCAAAATGTAATACAGTCGGGAATAGTGGGAGGTTTTGTATTATGTTATCCAAATGCTAAGTGGAAGGGAGGAGATGTTTATGTTCCTTTTTGCTTGAGTGCAATTAATGCAGGAGTTAAAAATTGGATTTCAATAATGGAAGATTACAGAGATTGCCTTCAAACTTCTTTAGATACAGGAGAAACTGTTGGAATATGTGATGAAACAAGGAGCATATACCTTTGTCAATTTTTCTGGAAACAAGGTTTACCTATAATAAAACTTATAGGGCAAGGATTAGTTAATAAAATTTCAGGAAATAGCGCAAAAGGAGGAGGAGAATATCAGGGACTTACTTCTGCTTTGAAAAATGCTCAAGATTCATTCGATTATTTCAAGCAGTACTATGCTTCTAATTCTTATAATGCATTCAAACTTCGTTCAACTGAACAATTCGGAACAGATGTTTGTGGAACTTTTGTTTCTGCAGTTGTTCCTGGAGGAGATATTTCAGAGTTTTTAACTAACTTATTTGATCCAGATGTGCCTTTCCAATTTACAGGAAAGTTTTCAGAAACTCAACTAACTACTGTAACTAATCCTCCAACTTCACAATATAAAGTTTGGTTTAATATTTATGCTGGTGAAGATTCTGGAGCATATTACACTGTTTATTTAAGAGGTTCTGGAAGTTCATATTATCAAGATACTATTCAGAATAGGAATGTTAAATCTGGTTATATTCCAAGAGGGGATTCTGTGGATGAAACCATAGACTTTACTTCTCCATCTGGATATACTCAACTATGTATTGTTGTTAATGGGCAGGAAGAGTGCAATTTCAAAGAAGTTTCAAGTTCTTTTGCAGTTAATTATTTGAGTGATTTATATCTAGCTCAGCAAGCTAAAAAGACAGATATAAAGACAACAGATGAATGTACTTCTGGAACTTTAAGTTTGTATAGTCTTTTGGATTTGAATCCTCAGAGTGCAGCAACTAATTTGTTAAATCCTGAACTTTATAATCAAGGAATAACTAGGGTTTGTTCAACAGATAATCCTGGACTTGGAACTGATGCAAATGCAGCTAATGAGGATTCGGAATGGACACAAGTAGGTTATTGTGATAATACCAGAGTTGGTTGCTGGATGAATACGCAAAATGTTAAGGACGCCATAAAAGCCTTGAATTTAGAGAAAGAGGTTTTAGATAAAACCAGTGAGGATACTCTTGAATATTTATCAGGAGAATATTTGGATGATGCAACGTTTTCTAGTAAAATGGAAGAGATTAAAGCAAAAACAGATGATACAGAGAGAATCGCGCTTATTAATGCAATTCTTAATTCAGTTCGTTTCAATAGACAAAAAGCAGGATTATATTTCTGGAGAGGAAAATCTTATGCTAATATCGCAGTGGGTGATTATAATACTATTGTTGCAGCAAGAATTGTAGCTGGAACAAGTTGCACTAATGATGCAACACGAGCTTGCACAATTGGAAATTGTGCTGGAACACAAATTTGTGTAAATAATCAATGGGGTACTTGTACTAAAACTGATCCAAATTGTAATCCGGGAACAATTACTGGAGTTAATACTGTCAATTCATTTAATGCAAAATATT
>CAYNWY010000013.1:0-13506 GCA_964401065.1 Candidatus Woesearchaeota archaeon | reverse complement strand
TTATGATTTATTTATATTAAAATCAAATAAATTTATCCAAACTATAAAAGAAATTTTTATATCTCTCTGCAACATGCTCTGGAGTTAAATCATTTCTTATATCTTCTATATTGTTTATTCTTTCAATATGTTTTTTTCTTAAACCCTCTTTTGGAAGATGCTCTAAACTAAATCCAATATTATGATTCTTGTAATTTTTAACAAAAACACGCCCCTGATAATTACACCCTATATTAAATGTAATAATTCCGTGTTGATTAACAGCCTCAGAATAATAGAGAATAGAACCTTGTGCTTCTTTTCCAGGCACTTGATATTTTATTGCTATTATCCTTGGATCATTATTATCTTCTTGGAACGTTAAATCTGCTTTTGGTTGTCCTGCCTCTATTGTTAGGCGTTCCAGATATCTCGTCTTTCCTCCTAACTTCTTCACTAAATTCAATTGAGGCAAAGATGTTGTTACTTTTTCCATTATTTTCCCAGAAATAAATTATTTTTAAAACTATTGGTTTTACTGGTTTTCAGCCAATCCTTTCCTATCTCTTATCTTTCTTATAACATCTTCTTGTAATAATGCAGGAATCTTTTCAAATTGCTGGTCCATCAAAGAAGATGTTCCTCTTCCTTCTGTTGCTGAACGTAAATCACTTGACCATCCAATCATTTCTGCTACAGGAATCTTTGCTTTTATTTGTGCTAATCCCATTTCTTGTGTCATATCGAGCAACTGTCCTCTTTTTCCTCCAATAAGTTTTGTAGCAGCACCCATAAAATTTTCAGGTACTTCTACTAGATGAATCTGCAAAGGTTCAAGCATTGTAGCATTTGCATTTTTCATTGATTCTGTAATAGCTTCTCTAACAGCAGGATAAACTTGTGCTGGGCCTCTGTGAATTGCATCCTCGTGAAGCCTTATATCATCAAGAGTAACTTTCATTTTCATGCATGGCTCTCTTGCTAAAGGTCCCTGGTCCATTACCATTTCAAATGCATCAAGAACCATCTCCATTACTTCTCCTATATGAACCTCTCCTCTTGTCTTATCAAAAAACATATTTCCTTTATATACATCTTTAACATTTCTTATTTCATCACTCCCCCATCCTATTTTTGAGAGAGTGCTCACAACAGCTTCGTTTTTCTTTTTCATTCTCCCTTTTGGAAGGTCCCCATTTTCAATTAAATTACATAATTCTTCATTTAAAGGTTCAACTTTTATGAAAAAGCTATTGTGCTTGTTCGGACTTCTTCCCTCAAAAGCCTTTCCTGAAGATTTTCCCACTGATTCTCTGTATACAACAATAGGATTTGAAGTTTTAACATCGAGTCCTTTTTCAGTTTTAATTCTGTTTTCTATAATTTCAAGATGCAATTCTCCCATTCCTGAAATTAAACTCTCACCTGTCTCTTCATTTATTGTAACTTTTATAGAAGGGTCTTCTTTTGAAACTTTTCTCAAAATTTCAATTAGCTTTGGCAAATCAGCTGTTTTTGTAACTTCAATTGATTTTGTAATTACGGGCTGAAATATATGTCTTATTTCTTCAAATGAAGTTTGTTCATTTTCTGTTATTGTCTCTCCAACATCTAAATTTAATCCACTAACAGCCAATACATTTCCTGAAGGAATACTATCTAATTGTTCTGGCTTTATTCCATTGTAAATAAGAACTTGCTGTATTTTTCCAGTTTGCTTAGCATTATTTGCATAAATATCCATCCCGCTTTTTATTGTTCCAGAATATAATCTGCCGGCAGAAATTTCTTTTCCTGAACGGGGGTCAATAACAATTCTCGTTATAATAAATGCAACCTCTCCTTCTTTATTACATTTCAATAAATCTTTTCCAAAATCACTGTCTAAATCCCCTTTCCATATTTTTGGAATTCTGTATTTCTGGGCTTCTATTGGATTAGGAAGATGTTTAACAGCCATATCTAATATAACTTCATAAAGAGGAGCATTTTCCCAAACCCACTTGTCTCTTTCTTCTTGAGACAGAGTTCCGTCGTACAATTTGTAAATATCTTTGAAACTTATTTTCTTTTTCTTCATAAAAGGAATTGACAATGCCCAGTTTTCCCTTGCAGAACCAAATGCAACACTTCCATCTGCAACATTTACTTTAAATTTTTTTGCAAATTCTTTTTCAGCAATCTGGTCAATTAAATGATTGAATCTTTCAATTATTTTTGTAAATCTTTCCTGCATTTGCTCGGGGGTAACTTGCAATTCATTTATCAATCTGTCAACTTTGTTTATGAATAAAACTGGTTTCACTCTTTCTTTAAGTGCCTGTCTCAAAACTGTCTCTGTCTGAGGCATTATTCCTTCAACAGCACAAACTAAAACAAAAGTTCCATCAATAGCTCTCATGGCTCTTGTGACATTTCCTCCAAAATCAACATGTCCTGGAGTGTCAATTAAATTAACAAGATATTCCTCCCCTTGATATTTGTGAACCATAGAAACATTTGCAGCGTCGACAGTCAGCAATCTTTCCTGTTCATCAGCATGCTGCCAGGTTGCCATTCCTTCATCCAAGTCTCCTGCATTTTTAGAAGCCATCATTCCTGCAGCAGCTAACAAATTGTCTGTAAATGCAGTTTTACCATGATGAATGTGTGCACTAGTTGCTACATTTCTTATGTTTTTCTGCTTTGATATGAGTCTTTTAATCTTATCAAGACTTGTTTCCTTGTCTGCCATTTTGTGTATTGTAGTTTTCTTTTACATTGTAGCTTTTCTTTTTCTAAAAGAAAAACCCACTGCCATTAATTAAAGTTGAAAAAATAGTTTAAAAAGTTTTGCTTAGAAGTTTTTATTCCTTTTCTACCGTTGTAGGTTCTTTTGGTGAGTTTTAACGAGCCAAAAGGGAACGTTAGTGAACTCTTTTAAAGAACCCCCATTACTCTTTATAAAAATCTTCTACTACTTTTACTATCTCTTTTTCATAAAAATCCTTAAGCTGATTATAATAATAACAATCTTCCTGTCTTTCCTTAACAGGTATTCCAATTTCAAGACATTTACCTTCAAGCAAACATCTTTCCTTAGGTATGTCCACTTTTATAAAAAATTTTTGTTGAAAAGTCTCTCCATAAATATTTACAGAAAAACTTTTTCTTAAATCATCAAAACCAGTTATTTTTATTTCTCTGCTATAATTGACAGATTTAGGCTTCCACTTTGATTTTCCTAAAGTTTCTATGACAAAGCCCAATTTTTCAATTCTCTCTGTAATTAAACTTAGTTCTTTTGGTAAATTATGACTGCTACAACCCTTACCTTGAGCCTTTAATGTGACTATTTGAGAGCTTTTTCTTGACATTTGAATATGAATTAAGAGGTTCTTTAATAACTAATAAATCCTACATTATTTTCTATGATAAATTCTCCAAGTTTTTTTCTTCCAAGCCCCATTTCAAAATTATTCTTAAAATATTCGTGAGAATTAAAATCTTCTTTTGCAGAAATTATCTTTATTTTGTAATAGTTGCCAGCAGGATTATAAGAAATCTTAAAAGATATTTTATCCTCATATAATAAATCATTTTCTCTCAAAAGATAATCAAACCTATTTTCTATACTTCTTAATATATCTGAAACCGCTTCATCATCAAGTTCAAGCAGGCCATTATCTTCTGACATGAAAATATGTTTAATTCCCAACTTTTTAAGAATTATTGTGCTAATCTGTTTTAAAATTTCTTTGCCATTGTAGGATTTCTTTTTAAGAAATCCCCATTAACGTGCAGAATCAGCTTGAGCTTCAGATTCTTTCTTTTTTCTAACTGCCAAACTTTCTCCATTCTTTTCAGCAGCCATTATAATTTCTTCTGCCAATGTTTGGGTTATTGTTTTTTTCTTGTTAAATGCTTTATCAGAAGCCCCGTGAACTAAATGTTTGATTGATAGATTCACTCTTCTTATGGGAGAAACATCCACTGCTTGAGGATATCTTGCCCCGCCATATTCAATTACTGTTGTTTCGTCTCTTGGAGCAGCATTTTCAATTGCCCTTACCAAAATCTCAACAGGATTCTTTCCTGTTTTCTTTTCTATAATCTCCAAAACATTAAGGATAATCTGCATATTTTTTGTGTATTTTCCTGTTGCATTTCCTTTTTCTAGTTTGTGCTTTTTACCTCTGTGTCCTGAAACAGCAAGTTTATTCATCAATCTTTCAATAATGTTTACTTTTGTCTGCCCGAACTTGACAACATTTCTTCCTTCATTTTTTAGAATTAATTTAGGCTTCAAGTTAATAACAGATTTTAATCCCAAATCCTGAACTTCAATTCCAGAAAGATCATACTTGTCAAAAATCTTAAAATTTGAAATCTGTTCATTCATTTTTATCTTCTACCCTTCTGTATCTTTCCAAGCCATAACCTGTCCAAGGGCTGGTCATTTACTTTTATTACAGCATATCTTACACCAGGAATATCTCCTTTACTTCTTCCTTGTTTTCCACCAATTCTTTCAATCATGACTTCGTCGTGTTCATCAATAAATTTCTGTGCGAGATTTCCAGGGATGAATGCAGTAACACTCTTTCCATTTTTTGTAAGCTGAACCTTGCAGCATTTTCTCATTGCTGAGTTTGGCTGTTTAGCTTCTTTTTGAATTTTTGAGAGAACAATTCCTTTTGCCTGATTTGCTCCTCCGAGTGGATCTGATTTAGCATAAAGATTTAGAGTTCTAACTTTGTATTGTCTATCTTTCCATCGGAATTTTTTCCTATCCTTCATTTTTTTAAAAGCGTTTTTTAATCCCATGTTCGATTATTTATTAATTAGAAAATTAGTTTAAAAAGGTTTCTCAACCGTTAAGAATTTAATTATCATACAAAACTCATAACATTGTTTGACTATCGACTAAATTTAATAATAAATAATTGTTACAGATAACTATATCTTAAAAATTAAATAATCCTAAAATCCTTCTGGAAAAAATCCTTGGTTATTTTCTGCATTTCAATCAATCTTCTCTTGTCTCTTCCAATGAGGGCTGCCTTGCTTTGAGAACCAGCATTAAGGACTATTTCATTTGGAAGAACTTCTAAATCCTTGAATGTAACTGGGCTAACAACCCGTTCTATAAATCTTCTTATGTCTTGAGGATTTTTTGGAACTGAAATAACTTTTATTCTTTTTTTTACAATTTCACTTATTCTTCTAAGATTTCTAGCATCAGGTCCAATTGCCCTGGAAACAAATTCCCTGGGAACACAAAAAATAACAGCATTGTTATATTCAAAACAATAATGAGTTCTTATTCCTGTTACTCTTTCAAACAGATTTAGATATCTCAAATCCTGCATATCGAGTGTACTAACCATTTTTATTACAAAAGAAGTTGTTTTATAAATCTATCGATGAAGTTTAATTATTTCACAACAACATACTCTAAATTCTTCTCGCCTGAAAGATAAGGTAATAATTCATTAATAAAATCAGATTCTGAATCAGGACAAGGCATCCCAAAATATTTTTCAAGAAATATCTTTAATCTCCCTGGGGTAACGGGATGTCCAAATTTTTTAATTGCTTCAGAACAAGTTAAGCATTCACTTTCAAAATATTGATCTGTTAAATGCCTTTGTTTTATTCCAATCCAAAGTGTTCTTGCTAATTTATCTTGAAAAACTTCTCTAACTTCCTTCCTCGTTATTTTATCAAGAGGGTCAAATTTTAATTTAGCAGGATTTTTAATGTACTCATTCATAAAAATTTCATTCACAATTAGTTTATAAAAATTTATATTCTCAAAAATATTCACTTATTCACCTTATCGACAATCTTCGAATCAGCCATCTTCTTGTCTGATTCCTTCTTTGTCAAAGGTCCTATGACTTTAACAAGCAATCCAGGCAATCCTGTTCCAACAGGCACTGGTTGATTCAAAATTATATTCTCTATAACACTAAGCAGCTTATCTTTTCCTCCTTTAATAGTTGCCTTCACAAATTGCGGAACAGGAGTTTCAAATGTAGCTCTTGCCAATATTGATGATTTCTGTGCAATTATTCCCATTCTTGTAACTCCTTTAATTTCTCCGGAATTTGTCATTGCATCAGTGACGAGCTTTAAGTGTCTTATATCAATATCCAAGCCCTGTGATTTAAGCACTTCTTTTATCTCATTCATGAGCAACTCTTTTGCTACTTCAATACCAAATATTTCAGCAACTTCATAGAAATCATTTGAAATTGTTTTATCTTTGTTGACTTCTTTCTTAAGCCTTTCTCCAAGAATTTCTTTTAAATTTGTTCCTAGAGTTACTATAACAAAATCCTTGTCTCTTTTGACAACCAAAATTTGTTCAATTCCTTTTATTCCAGATATTACAGTTTCTTTAAGTTTCTCTTTAAGTTTGTAAATATCTTTAAATCCAAGTTTTTCATCTGCTTGCAAGATTATTGCATCTTGTTTATCCTTCACCTTGAAACCTATATCATTCAGTGCACCAACTATAGTTTTTACAGAAGAGTGAGTCTGTTTCAATCCATTTTTATCTATTTTTATTTCAATTCTCTTCTCTCCAAAGTCAAGATTTATCTCAGAAGCAATTTCCTTAAGTTTTACTTCTTTTATTTTTTCAGCGACGAGTCTTGAACCTGCTTCATTATTATATTCTTTATTGAGATATATCTCCATTTTAGGAGAAGAAGGTTTTTTTCTTGCATCAAATATTTCTATTAATCTTGGCAGACCCGTAGTAACCTGCATTTCAGCAACTCCTGCCATGTGGAATGTTCTCAAAACCATCTGAGTTGAAGCTTCACCAAAAGATTGTGCTGTAACGATACCTATAGCTTCCCCAGAATCTAATTTTTCTTTTAGATGAGCTTTGGTGACGTCAATTCCATCATCTCCATACTTAAACTCAATTATGTTATTATTGCTGTCTCTTATTGTCTCATCATATTCCACTCTCAGGTCCTGAAGAGCATTAGCCAATCTTCTGTAAAGATAACCTGATTTTGGAGTTCTCAATCCTGTATCCATAAGAGAATCTCTCCCTGTTATTGCCTGGAAGAAAAATTCATCAGGTTTCAATCCTTTTATGAAAGGGCTTTTTATGAATCCTCTTGCTTTAGGGGATAAATCTCCTTTCTTAAAGAAAGACAAAGTTCTTTCATTGTAACCAAAGTCTACTCTCTTGTTTCCAAGTGCCTGTTGCCCGACGCAAGAAGCCATCTGTGTAATATTAAGAATATTTCCACCACCACCTGATTTTATCATGTTGCTTACAGGATTTGTCTTAGGAAATTCTTTCTTTACAAGCTCTCCAATTTTTGTTCTTACTTCGTTAAGTGTTTGCAGTATTCTTATTTCTCTAGATTCTTCTTTTGTCTTTCCTGGGATAAGTTCAAGAGAACCATTGTTGTATGATTCAATTATTTCTTGAGCTTTCTTTTGTGCTTTTTCAATAATTTCATCGCATGCCCTAAGAATTTCATCATTTAAATCCAAATCATTAACAGAAATTGTTATTCCTCTGTCGCTGAGATAATTTTTTCCCAAATTGAATGCTTTTTTTATTATTTTGAAAGTTTCCTCTCTTCCAACAGCCTTATCCAAAACTTTTACTAATTCTCCATCTTCACTTCCAAATGCAGTTTTATCTATTACTCCTTTTGTAATTTCTCCGTCTTTTATTGTGATTGAATCATTTGAAAAACTAAATTTAGGCAATATTTTTGAAAATATTTCTGTTCCAGAAACTGTTTTTTTGGTAATCTGTGCATCAATTTCTGAATTGTATAGTAGTTGATTTGCATAATCTGATGAAAACTCTCCTAATCCTAAAAGATAATTTCCAGTTATTGCATCTCCAATGCATCCAATTAAACTAGTATTGTTCTTTGGGGAAATTAAATTTCTTTTTACATCAAGAAGTATCTTTGCTTCTGCTCTTGCTTCCTCATTTTGAGGAGAGTGGATGTTCATTTCATCACCATCAAAATCAGCATTGTATGGAGCTGCAGCAGCAGGATGTAATCTGAAAGTTCTTCCTGGAAGAACCCTTACAAAATGTGCCATCAAGCTTCCCCTGTGAAGGCTTGGGTGTCTATTAAATAAAACTATATCTCCTTCTTGCAAATGTCTTTCAACCTGATATCCAACAGCTAACTCACTTATTATTTCTTCTTTCAAATCAGGAGAAATCTTTTTTCTCTTTCCATCTGTTCTTATAACATAATTTGCACCAGGATATTCTTCTCCTTTTTGTATTAATTTTTTGAGCTTTTCCATATTCAAATCATTAACAGTTTCAGCAGCAGTAACAACTTTTGCAATTTCAAAAGGAATTCCAACTTCATTTATGTCTATGCATGGATCAGGTGAAATTACTGTTCTTCCAGAATAATTAACTCTCTTACCTGCAATATTTTTTCTTATTCTTCCTTCTTTACCTTTTATTCTCTCTGTTATTGTTTTCAAAGGTTGTCCGCTTCTGTGTCTTGCTGGAGGGATTCTTGTTACAGTGTTGTCAAAAAATGTTGTTATGTGAAACTGAAGTAAATCCCATAAATCTTCTATTATAACTTCAGGAGCACCAGCGTTGAGATTTTCCCATAATCTCTGATTTGCTCTTATTATATCTGAAAGTTTGTGTGTTAAATCATCCTCGCTTCTTTCTCCGGTTTCAAGGATAATCGAAGGACGAACAGTTACTGGAGGAACCAAAAGAGAAGTAAGAACAGCCCATTCTGGTCTGCATGCAACAGGATTAACTGCAATCTTCTTTAATTCCTCGTCGGGAATTTTAACAAGTAATTCCCTTATCTCTGTGGGGAATATTCTAGTTTTTCCCTTGTAGAATGTTGTTGGTTTGTCTAATCTCACTCTTTCTTGAGCTGCCTGACAATGAGGGCATCTCTTTACATCTTTTGCTTTTTTAGCTCTCTGACTTGGAGTATATTTTTCCAAATCTTTGTCCTGTAACATTAATTTTCCACACTCATGACAGAAACATCTCAAACCCATTTCAATTAAAGGAACATACTTTAAGTGAATTAGAGATCTTGCCAAATCAATGCTTCCAGGATGTCCTAAACATTCTTTTATTCTTCCTCCGCAAGTTCTACATCTAACTCCTGGGTCAACTGCACCTAATCTCAAGTCCATCAGTCCTCCATCTACTGGATAACCATCAATATCATAAAGTTCTGGAGTGACTATCTTCGCGCTTGAAAGTTTCTTAATTTGTTCAGGACTAAATAAGCTAAACCTCATTTCTCCTATCTTTTTTCTTATTATTTTTTGCATTTTATTTCAAGAGCTCCTTCATCTCTTCAAATTTTCTTCTCATTTCTAAAAATTCAGCCCCATGTTTTGAAATACACGGAACTGGATTTGAGCAATAAATCTGTCCAAGGAATTCCTGTTGATTATTTAATATTGCATAACTATCTCCTGTCTTTTCTAGGGTAATTCCGCATCCAGCAGAGAACATTTCTAAAGCTACACATTCTTTAAATCCCTCCGGGCATTCATATTTTTTATCTGAATTATTTTCCATTTTATAATCCTAATAATCCCTCTCTAAACATAAATGAGGGGATTCCTTTTAATGTATTAATTATCTCTTTATCGACATTTGAGGTAAGTTCTATTGTTCTTTTAGAAGGGGTTGTCCTGATTTTTTTGTTTATATTATCCTCCAAAAAATAATCATGCTTACCTTTATCTTCTTGGCGGTCTTTCATCCTAGCCACCGTATTGATATAATCTACGGCTTTGTTATAACTCTCTTCATCTTCCATTTTAAGTGCGATTGGATATTTTGTTTTTGTTTCCATTTTATTTTTTATTCGTATTTGTTTTTTAATTCAAAAGTTGTGTTTATGTGCAATCCTTGCAACTCCCCTAAGAGAAGTTTGAATGCATAGGATACTTCAACTAGTTGTATATCTTCGCTGTTACACATTGGACAATAAGTTTTTCCTCTGACACGATCTTCAATTGCAATTGTCCCGCATTTAATGCATATAGGAAGTACGACCTTGTCAGAATCATATCTTTCTTTCAATAATAATGAAGCTCCATGAGCAACTAATGCTTGCTGTTCCATTTCTCCAAGTTTCAACGCTCCTCCTCTCGCCCTTCCTTCAATAGGCTGTCTTGTAAGCAGAGCAACTTTACCTGAAGCTCTTCCATGCATCTTGTTTCCTACCATATATTTCAATTTCAAGTAATACAAATCTCCGACGAAAATCTTAGATTGTATCTTCTTTCCTGTAATCCCATTGTACATTGTTTCTTTTCCATCAAATCTGAAACCCATTGCTTCTAATTGCTCTTCAAGTTCTTTTTTGCTTGTTCCTGAGAAAGAAGTTCCATCAACAATCTCTCCTCTTAAAGAACCAACTTTACCTGCAAGTAATTCCAATAAATATCCAACAGTCATTCTCGAAGGCAAACCATGCGGATTGAAGATTACATCTGGTTTTATGCCTCTTGATGTGAATGGGATATCTTCTTCTGGGACAATCATACCTATTACTCCTTTCTGTCCGTGTGCAGTTGCAAATTTATCTCCAAGTTCTGGAATCCTCTGGTCTCTAGTTTTAACTTGAACAATCTTGTTTCCTTCATTATCTTCTGTTATGAAAACAGATTCCACAATCCCTTTTTCTTCTTGCCTCATTGCAACACTAGATTCTTTCTTTGTTCTTATTGATATTTCTCTAGCTTCAGACAAGAACTTTGGAGGAGACATCTTTCCAATCATAACTTCTCCCTCGTTGACTTTTGCTTCAGGAGAAATAATTCCATCATCTTCTAGATGTCTGTAACTTGATTCCATTCTATAACCAGAAGCATCTTTTTCAGGCATTACAATTTCATCTTTTAATCCACCTGCATAATTCATTTCTATTGCAGAATAAGGTCTGAAGTAAAAGCTTCTCCCAAGTCCCCTATCAAGACTTCCTTTATTCAAGATTAAAGCATCTTCCATATTATATCCTTCATAAGTCATTATTGCAACAACAAGGTTCTGTCCTGCAGGATAAGTGTTTAGAGTATCATAAATAAAACTTCTTACTATTGGTTTTTGAGGATATTGTAGCACACTGACATCTGTATCCAATCTGCATAAATAATTTGCAGAATATAATCCTAGAGCCTGCTTTTGAGTTTTACTTCCTCTGTTTAATCTAGAACTCTGATCATGATTTCCATAAGGAACTAAACTAGTTACAGTTCCAAACAATGAAATAGGGTCAATTTCAAGATGAGTGTGTTCTTGGGTAATGCTTTCTTCATTCAATGCAACAAGAGCATTTTCTTCTTCAGCAGCGTCGAGATATTCTATTATTCCCTTTTCAATAAGAGTTTTCCATTTTATTTCTCCCTGTTCTATCTGGATAAGATGCTCATTTTTCAATTTTGATATTCCATTTTCTACAATTATCAAAGGTCTTAATACTCTTCCAGGTTCTGTGGATATGTAAATTGTTTTTATTCCTTCATCTTCCCTAAAGCTCATTTGTTCAGGAAGTTGATTATCCCTTCTTTTTTCTTTTATCTGCTTTACAAATTTCTTTCCATCATTAACCATTCCTATAAACATCCCATTAAAAAATACATCATAATTACTCATTCCTTCTCTGTCCAATTCAAGAGATTCTAATTCTTTCATGAACTTTGCTTCGTCTAATTCAATACGGGTTGAAACTCTGCTTAATATAGCAAGGTTTTTTCTAAGTCCAATCTCTGTTCCTTCAGGAGTTTCTATAGGGCAGAATCTTCCATAATGAGTAGGATGAAGAGTTCTTGCCATGAAATTCTCCTGGTCTCCAGGAAGCATGCTTGAAACTCTCTGTAATTGTGAAATTGTTGCAAGATAATTTGTTTTATCAATATTTTGAGTTATACCGCTTCTTTCTCCTGTCCAAGAACCGGTTGCAATTGCAGATTCTATTCTATGAGAGAATAAAGTTGATTTAGCAAGAACTTTTATTGAGAAAAATTTCTTTCTCTTTGAGGATTTTTGAAGAGAATACTGAATATCTCTTACTAAAATTCCAAGATTGACTCTGAATAAAGTTGCAAGCAAATCTCCTGATAACCTTACTCTCTTGTTTGCATAATGGTCTTTATCTGTTCTCAACTTTGGATTTTCTTTGGAAATCAAAAATTGTTTTATGAATTTGCAGAGGGTTATAGCTTTTTTTATTCTGTCTTCTTTTTTCTGTCCTATGTGAGGAAATAAATAAGAATCAATTCTTTGTTTAACTCTGTCCAAAATCTCCTTCTTTGTTCCCTGAAGATTTGTTTTCTCAGCGATGAACATCATTGCATCTTCTTTTTCAGCCATGTTTGTGAATTCATACAAATTAACTATCACGCTGTCTGTTTCCTTTCCAATATATTTTGCTATTTCAGATTCTTTTGTCAATCCTAAAGCCTTGAGAAGTACAACTGCAGGAATGTCCTTGAATCTACTGAAAGAAACATTAAATATTCCTTCTTTGTTTTCTGTCACTGTTACAGGAATTCTGTAAGTTCCTTTTAATGAAAATAATTTTAGAGTTAAATCTCCCTTTTTGTTGTTCTCTATAAAAGGTTGATTTTCTGCAAGGTCTTCTGCCATAATCATAACTCTTTCGTTTCCTTTTATTATGAAATATCCTCCAGGATCTAATGGGTCATTGTAATTTGCTATTAGTTCCTCCTTAGACATCCCAACTGTATTGCATGCCTTGCTTTTCACCATGATTGGAATTCTTCCTATTTCAACATTTTCTGAATCAATCTGCCCGTCTTTCTTTACTGTCAATTCAAGTGTTATTGGAGCAGAATAAGTAAGATTTCTTAGCTGAGCTTGTGCAGGAGTAATTAAAGAAGTGCTTCCATCTGCTTCAGTAACCTTTGGCTTTCCAACTTCTATTTTTCCTAGAGTTATTTCAAATTCATCATTTGTTACAGTCTCGGAAATTTCATCAACTATGTCCTGAAGTTTTTTTTCAATGAAATTATTAAAAGAAATAATATTTGATTCTACAAGAGAATGTTCTCTCAAATAATTTTTAACTATTATATGTCCTTGTTTTTCCATTTTATTTTTTATCTTATTTTGTTTCTCCCTTCTTTGCCATTGTAGGATTTCTTTTTAAGAAATCCCCATTTTCTACCATTGTAGGTTCTTTTTATAAAAGAACCCCATTACTCTACAACCACTCTAAAATACAAATTTACTTTGTCTTCCTCTGCTCTTTCAATTTTTATTATATCGCCAGGGCTAGAGCCTTCTGGCAATGCAGTATCTGTTTTGAGAATTTTTGGAAGCTGAGATTTAGAAATATTGTATTTTTTCAACAACTCTTGTGCCTCTTTTTCATTAAGTTTTGTGTGTTTAGGTTGTAGAATGTGCATCTTTTCGTGTTTGGCATTTAATCCTCAGCACCATGGCCACAGGATAAATATTTAACAACTGTGTGATAATAAAAGATAATAAAAATTGATTTAAAAAGCTTTGCATTT
>CAYNWY010000012.1:0-13749 GCA_964401065.1 Candidatus Woesearchaeota archaeon | reverse complement strand
AATAATGAGGTGGCTACGCCCACCTCATTTTGTCTTTTGTTTCGGAGATACTGATGTAAGAGATAGTTTTTTAAATGGAATTTTTCTGGGTATGATATGACAAATAGAAAACCTATAAGAACAAGGGGAAAAATTCAATTTAGTAGGTACTTTCAAGAGTTTAAAAAAGGAGATTCTGTTACTGTTGTGGCCGAAAGGTCCATACGTTCAACATTCCCAAAAAGGCTTCAGGGAAGAACAGGAAAAGTGGATAGAAAAATTGGCAGAAGTTATTGTGTAAAAATAAAAGATCAAACAAAAGAAAAAGAGTTTATAATCTCTCCGATACATCTAAAAAAGATAAAAAACAAAAAATAAAATGATAAAAAATACAACTCCTTTAAGCATGGCGGAATCTCTAGAGTACATAGAAAAAGAAAAAAAATCTGAAAAGCCTGTGGTTGATTTCATAAAGAAATTTTCAAAAATAAGTCCAAAAGAAGCAAAAGAACTTAGGAAAAAATTAGAGGAATTAAAAATTGTAAAAATGAATGATTCAAATATCTCCAAGTTAATTGATATTCTTCCTGAAAAGGCTGAAGAAGTTAATAAAATTTTCATTGATATTGGCTTAGACGAGAATGAGACAAAAAAAATACTTGACACAATTAAAGAATTCAAATAAAGAAAATGGAAAAAGAAGAAAATGCAATAATCTTAGAATATCTCCCGAATGGATACCCTCTTGAGAAAAAAATGATGCCTATAGCTCAAGCTATAGGAGAAAAGACCTTGGTTCTTCTTGAACTTGTCCCTAGAAGAGGTATGGATTTAAAAATTGGTGAGAAAGTTTATATTGGGGAAGGTAAGAGGGATAAAGTTTATTACATTCTTGGAAGATTGCATAGAGAGAAGCTGACACAAAGTGCAAAAGAGCAATTAGGAGAATTTATAAAGCAAATTGTTAAAGAAAGAGAGAAAGAATTTGTGGAATTTTTCAACAAGTCTGATGCAATAAACAAGAGAATTCATCAGATAGAGATGCTTCCTGGTATAGGGAAGAAACATATGCAAGAGATATTGAAACAAAGAAAAGAAAAAGAATTCGAATCATTCCAAGAGATGAAGAAAAGAATTCAGAATCTTCCTGATCCAGAAAAATCTGTTGAAAAAAGAATAATCCAAGAATTAACAAATATAGAAAGATACAATCTTTTTACAAATAAAGCATAAATGGGGTTCTTAAAAAAAACCTACAATGGTAGAACATAGAAAAAATGGCAGAACACGCAAAACCCGAACACATAAAACCTGAATATGTAAAACCGCAGGAAAAACGAGAAGAACGATTAGTCAGAATTCTATCAAAAGATATAGAAGGAAAGATGAAGATATATGCGGGGTTAACAAAAATAAAAGGGGTTTCATGGGCATTTTCAAATGCTGTCTGTAAAGCTTTAAAGATTGATAAAAACAAAACCATTGGTTCTCTTACTGAGGAAGAAATACAAAAGATTTCTGATTTTATAAAAAATCCTAAATTACCAGATTATATGTTAAACAGAAGAAAAGATATTGAAACTGGAAAAGAAAAACATCTCACTGGAACTGACTTAGATTTAAGAAAAGACTTTGATATAAAGAAATTGAAGAAGATAAAGAGTTACAGAGGAATGAGACATACAGCTGGACTCCCTTCAAGAGGACAGAGAACCAAGGCTCATTTCAGATCAAATAGAAAGAAAAGTTCTGGAATTAAAAAGAGAAATGCAGAAGGAGCTAAAGTAAAGACTTATGAGGGTATGAAAAAATGAAAAATAAATTTTTCAAAGATACAAAATCAGGAGATTTTGCATAATGAAACGAAAACATAAAACATATTCAAGACCGAAAAGACCTTTTGATAAACCTAGAATAGAAGAAGAAGCGGGAATTATGGAAGAATTTGGATTAAAAAACAAGAGAGAAATATGGAAGGCAGAAGCTAAAGTAAAATCCATAAGAGAAAAAGCTAAAAAACTCATTTCTTCAAAACCAGAAGAACAACAGCTCCTATTTAACAAATTAAATAAAATGGGATTAAAAGTAAATTCTATTTCTTCTGTTTTATCTTTGGATAAACAAGACTATATGAAAAGAAGACTTCAAACAATTGTGGTTGCAAAGAAATTAGCATCAACCCCCAAACAAGCTAGACAATTAATTGTTCATAAAAAAGTTTTTGTCGATGGAAGAGCAGTTGACACTCCTTCTTATGTTGTTCCTATAGAACTTGAAAATAAAATAACTTTAAAAGAAAAGAAAATTCAAAAGAAAAAAGAAATAGGAGAGGAAAATAAAGAATAAGATGGCAAAGCAAGAAGAAATAGAAAAAAGTGAAGAAGTTGTAGAAGAGAACATTGAAAAAGAAGAGGAAGAATCAGAAGAAAAGTCAGCTATTAAAAAAAAGGAAAAGGATATAGAAGCTGTACTAAATATATACACCTCTTTTAACAACACTATTGCTCACGTTACTGATGCTTCTGGGAGAACCATTGCAAAAGTCTCGGGGGGAATGGTTACAAAACATAGTAGACTTAAAGCAAATCCAACAATTGCTATGTTTATAGCAAAAAGAATTTCTGAAAATATGAAAGAAAAAGGGATAAGGTCATTATATGTAAGAATACGTGCAAAAACTGGGAGTACTGGTCCCGGACCCGGAGCTAATGCAATAATAAAGAGTTTGTCAAGAGAAGGATTTAAAATAATAAATATTCTTGATACTACAAGAGTTCCACATGGTGGACCAAAGAAGAAAGGCGGAAGGAGGGGCAGAAGAGTATAAAATGGGGTTCTTAAAGAGTTCACTAACGTTCCCTTTCGGTTCGTTAAAACTCACCGAAAGAACCTACAATGGTAGAAAACAACAACAAAATGGAAAATATAAGCAAAGGTGACGGAAAATACATATTCAAAGCAGAAATAGAAGACAGTTTAGTTAATTCTATAAGAAGATACGTAGGACAGATTCAGATTGCGGCAATTGATGAGGTTAAAATATCAAAAAATGATTCTCCTCTTTATGATGAAACAGTTGCACATAGATTGGGATTAATTCCTTTGGAACAAAATGGGAAAAAAGAAGGAAAATTGAAATTAAATTCTCAAGAGAAAGGAATGGTTTATTCTGGTTCTTTGAAAGGAGATTTCGAGGTAGTTTATGACAAAATCCCAATAACTCTTTTAAGTGAAGGACAAGAAATAGAAATTTCTGCTAATATAAAAATGGGAAAAGGACAAGATCATGCTAAATTTTCTCCAGGTATAATGAATTATAGACAAATATCAGAGATGTATGTTGATAAAGAGCTTGCAGAGAAATTGAAAAACACATTTACAAATATAGAAATTAAACAAAAAGGAGATAAATTTTTAATAGTCGATGATAATGAAAAAGAAATTTCTGATATATGTGAGGGGCTTGCTGAAAAATATGGAAAGAAAATTGAAGTTAAACCAACAAACGATATTATAATCTCTATTGAATCTTTTGGACAGATAGATGCTAAGAGCATATTTACTAAATCTGTTGAAGCATTAAAGAAAGATTTAGGTGAATTAGGAAAGAAATTCGGCAAATAATTCTAAAATAAGGTGAAAATTTTACAAAAAAATAGGCTTTTACAAAGAGCATATAACATATGAAAATATTTTCATATGAATTTGACAAAAAAATATCCTCAAAAGAGTGCGGGGATATTTTTTAATGACACTAATTAGGTATCAATCGGATGATACCTCAGCATGAGCATGAACAAAAACAATCAAGGCAGAGATTAATAAAATACCTCCTATTACAAAAATCCCTATACTCATATCTCGTGTCCAGGGGGATATTCAGTAGTACTTTCTACAAAACTTACCCAAAACACAAAATCAAATTCTAGAATTATAAGACCCCTCAAAGCTAAATTTTTAGCTCTGTTTATTCTTTTTAAGAATTTTTATAATTTTGTTTTATAAAGTATAATATAACTCCTAACATCAAATAGATTAATCCACATATCAATGAGAATGATAATAAAATGAAGGATATTGTGTTATTAGTTATAAATGAGAATAACCAAAAAGGTAAATCTCCCGTATAATCTCCTCCCCCAATATGAAGATAGGGAATGTAAAAAGCAATCAGAGAAAATACTAATGCTATCCAAAAAAGGTACTTGCAATCTTCTTTAACTCTTTTGATATTCAATACTCTATTTTCTTTCATCTTTTTTCCTCCAAATTTTTTTAATTTAACACTAAAAATAAAAGTAATTGTAAAGAAAATTTATTTTTTCTCTCCACCTTCCACATATCTAATAAAAGCCCATAAAAGAAAGATGAGGACCACGGTGAAAAAGAATAAAAAAACTACTTTCTCCAAACCAAGGTATTCATTAATATTAGTCCCTCGTATTGGGAGAAAAATTAAATCTGTTACAGCGGATAAAATTCCAATAAATAAAATATTCTTTGTTTTCATATTTTTTTCCTCCTTATTTTTTAAATTGTTAATAATAAAAAAGATAAGATAATTAAGAAGAACTTTCATTCTTCTTTTCAAGAAAATCTATTTTCCATTCGAGTAATTCTATGATTAAAGATAGAACTACATAAAGGATCATACAAGTAATAGTCAATTCAAAGCTATTTCTGGATAAGATATTCTCCCCTAAATTGAATGTTGGAAGTAAAATAAAATAAATTAATAATATTATTATCCAAATTGCCTCGTACAAGATATTTATAATCTTTTTCATGATTTCAAAGATTTAAATGATTAAGATTATGTTTATTTGTACTGCTTCGTTTATCATAATGTATCTTCTCTCTATGATTTGTATCATAAGCTTCTTTTCTCTCAAGCTTAACAACAATGGCTTGGGGAATCTCCATCTCCTGAAGTGTTTTGCATTTTAGTAAAATCTTTTTCATAAAATAATTCCTCCAAAATTTAAGAAGTTAAACAATAAAAATAATTAAAAAGAAAAAGCAAGCGCGTCTCGGCCTTGCTATCCTACCAACTTCATAATCCTCCTGAGAGAATCACTACGTAATAAGGTAGATAACCAAACCTAATAAACTAAGAATGAATATAAGAATAACTGTCCAAATCCAATCTCTGTCCTTTTTCTTCTTAGGTTCAGAACTAGAATTAATTTTTGCTGTTACCATGTTTTTTGTCCTCCAACGTTTTAAGTTAAACAATATTAATTAATTATAAATAAAATAATTAAAGAAAAGTATGCACTCCTCAAAAGGAAGTTTAATCTTCATCTCACATATTCTCTCAAAGAGTGCATACGAGTTAGAAGTTTGTTAAATAATTTATATAAACAAACTCTTTCATTGGAATATTCCCTTTGCTTTTGCAATAAGAGAAATTAAAATAGACATAAATGGATAGAAAAGTATCAAAGGTATTCCAATAATTAAAAGCACTTTCCAAACAAGCTCTTTTTTGCTACGCAATACCTCGTTAATAAGATATATAGCAAGCAACAAAATAAGAACTAACCCGGATATAGCTATTATTAAATTTTCAATAAATGAAAAGATAATTAACATAAATGCGGAGAAAAGTACTAAAGATATTCCAATAATTGAAAATACCTTTCCAATAGTTCCTATTTTTGTGCTACGTATTACTCTTTTAACAAGATATATAAGAAGTAACAAAATAAGAACTAATCCTAATATAACTATAATTGTATTCATGGCTGTAATTTTTAGTGTGTAATACAATACGCAGCAGCTGAAACCGCACAAGCAGAACCCACTATATCACAGAGAAAATAGAACGTATCATCAGCGTCCATTGCTTCTCTTGTGTGTCTATAACACGAGAGGAAATCTCTAAGCTTGCATTTAGTGGCCATCTCCTCCAAATATTTATCCGGTAGAGGAAAAAATTCAGAGAATACAATTATATTCTTCTTAACTGTGAGCTCGCAATGTTGAAAGGCATCATAGTTTATGCCAAGCATTACAACATTCCCTGTTAATTTAGAATTATCAAACCCCCTTGTTAAATCAATGAGGTTCATAAAATAAACTCCACTCTCTGGCAAGTTACCCTCGGGCAATTTAATAACCTGTAGGTATGCAGTAGTGTCGTTCTTTAATACAGTCGGTATTATCAACTGATAAGCTGAATCTCCAGAAATCTGCAGCCGTTGGACTTTACCAATACCTATTTGACCATAATTTTCAAATAAGCATTCATTTTTCTTAAAATCCTCTGAATTGAGGAATTCCTGAACCTCTTTTGGTTGATAAACTGGAAATTCGGGTTCAGATTCAGTTTCATTTTTCTCGCAATTAGTAATGAAAAATGCAAGAAAAGAAACAATCAAAATAACAATAAACTTTTTCATTGACTTTCACTTTTAAATTAATAATTAAAATAAATGTGGGTTATATATTGTTCTGCTTAAAGCAGAATTATTGCTTTCAAAGAAAAAGAGAGTCCCTAGAGGAAAATGAAGAAAAAACCCTCCTTTCTTAATTTTAGTTGTTAAATTAATTAAATTTTATACAAATTTACTTGTTTATTTCATCCCATTCTTATAATATTCTTCAATTGGAATGGGTTTTCCTGGGGAAGACAAATCTTCTTTTATTCTGTATTTATCTACAAGACCCCAAGGTTGCATAACTTTAGATATAGAAACCTCTAACGTAATCTCTATAGGTGTAACCATTCCTTCTTCAATATGAAAATAATGTATATCCTCTAATATTGATACATAATAATAGCCGGGTGGTTGAGCAATGAAATAACCTGCTTTATATGAATCCGAATCCCTTCTCTTATTGGATACCTTCCCTACAAAGATATATACTCCTTTCTTTTTTACAAGGGAAAGCTTTCTTTTACAATCTGAATATCCTTCATTTCTGCAAAAAAATTCTGCATATCCCTTAGGAGAATCACTTGGCACTTTGTCAATGACCTTCATTAGGGCACAACCTGTAATGATTAAAATAAAAACAAAACAGGTTAATTGAATTGTCTTTAAAATTGTTTTCATTTTTTGTCTTCTGATGTTTAAAATTAATACTAAAAATTAATTATCCTTTGTTATAGAATTGTGATATATTTTGTTCTGTCTAAAACAGAGTATTATTTTCAAAGAAAAGAAAGCCCCCGACGAAAATGAAGAAAAAACCCTCCTTTCTGTTTAAGCAAATTGGGACTATCAGGGACTTCCTAATTTTTTAATTAATTATTTAAGAACAAAATTAATTGGCACACTAAACCATACAGGAACGGGCTTACCTCCTTGTTTTCCGGGATTGAATTTTGGAAGTGATTGAACTACTCTAATTGCTTCTTTATCCAACTCAGGATCAACTCCTTTCATAACACTCGCCTTATCAATACTTCCTTTTGAAGTCACACAGAATCTGACAGTAACTTTTCCCTGAATGTTGTTTTCTTTTGCTATTTCGGGGTATTGTGTATGTTCACGAATGTACAACAAAAGTGCGTCTTCACCTCCAGGAAACGAAGGCATTTCCTCAACTACAATAAATGGTTCTATTTCAGGTTCTTCTTCCTGAACTTCTTCTTTGACTGCCTCAACAATTCCAATGTTCACATCTTCATTTTTGACTTCAAGCTGTGCCTGGTCTGCAGTCATAAGTTGAACAACTTCTTCAGGTTTAACAGAATCAACAACTACAGGCGGGATATACCTTGTCTGCTGGATTGCTTCTGCAGGAGGTGGTGGAGGTGGCGGCGGAACATATGCTTCGGCGGATTGATCCAAATTCTCCATTTTAATTTCTACCTGTCTTTCAGCACGCCTTTGCTTTTCCTTTACTGCTTTTGCATTCAAATACGGTATAATTACAGCGGCAGAAAAGATAGTTATTCCTATAAGCAATCCTATCGCTACATTACGACGATACTTTTTACGAAGATCGTAAGCTCCATAGTCCTTGTTCCTGTCTTTAAAGACAATTTCATTAAAAGCAGGAGCTTTAGTTTCATTAATTGTTTTCATGATTAAAATCTCCTATTAAATTAAAATCAGTGAATAAATCAAAATAAGAAAAGGAAACCCCCGAAGATTAAAGAAAGAGAGTATTATAGCAAATGAAATTATACGACAGGAGTTTTCAAAAAAGCACATCAAAAAGATGTAGGAAGAAACTAACAAGAACGAAATAATCTTGTCCTAACCAATTTCACAAAAAGGGTTAATTAAATTATTAATACTTGTTTACAGAATAAGGGACTAGTTTTTTGTTTTCAGAGAATATTAAACCAAAAAATTCTCCTTTTGCACCCTTTTCAGATTTAAAAGATAATGCGTTTACATACAGCCGAATTAATTTTTCATCTTTGGTGAATGTTGCACCAACAAATCTTCCTTCTGCATCATTTTCATATTCCAGATAAATAAAATTTGTGTCTGGAGGCGGGTTGAATTCAAAATATTCAAAATAAGGATAAATCTCCAAGAACTTAGAGAGATTGTCTCCTAATTTAATCCCTTCTTTTGTTGAACCTGTCCATCCTTGTTGTACTTGAAATACAGAAAAACTCCCATTAATCCAAACAAATAGCACTCCATTATCACAAGAGGAAACCGGATAAATATTTACCCCTGATATTATAGTGTCCATGAGAACCTCCCATCCACAATAGGATATAAGGTTTACAGGATTATCTCCTCCAGAAAACCCATTTTCTCCTTCAGATTGAAGAGTCCAATCTCCATAAGAATTCCAAGTTACTTCATCAGAACAAGTAGCACAACTATGTCTCTCTTTCCTGCAATTAATGGAAAATGCAATTAAAAAGAGAATTCCAAAAATTAAAATTTTTGCTTTCATTTATTTAATTATTAAAAGTTTAAAATTTCTAAAATTCAATTAAATCCATTCCCGAATGGGAATTCTATTCTTTAGTCTGTACTTTACTAAAGGGATCCAAACTAATGAGGGCATAAGAATCATCCATACTGGAAGAAAATAATTTGTAAATGTCTGCTCTGTTATTGCAAATATGCCCAAGCCATAACCAAGACTAAACAAAATCCACATTGCAGGTCTGTCTTCCCAAGGATTTTTCATGACCCAAATTATCGTTGGAATTATTGCTAAAAGGTCTGCTACGAGGGCAATATATAAAGCGTACTGCACTTTGTCAGGATTCTTTTGTGTAACCGACCATAATAAAATAGACAAAAATCCTAGTACTCCACAGATGAAATCAATAAATGAAAAAGAAGTTTTATGCTTCCTAAAAAGAGCAATTATTACAATCAAAAAAGGATTTATTGCTCCACTTATCGCCGGCCATACATTTTCTTTTGCTCCAGAAGATTTATAGGATAAAAGAATTGCTAAGCCCATGAGAGTCCATATAATCCAAGTGACTAAATTAGGGGTTATCTTTTTTTGATAAATCCTTATCCAGTAAATTAATCCACTTAGAAAAACCAGAATACCAGAAATAATACCAATAATTGTTTCCATAATCTTAAGTTTTAAATTATTAATATTTTGTGGATTATTTTTTATTATAAAATTGAATTCTATTATTGTTCTGCCTAAATTACAGAGTATTATTTTCAAAGGAAAAAGGAGCCAAAATCTAAAGAAAAAGAATGACTCCTTTACAATTTCACATGAACGGAAATAATTGTTAAAATAAATTAATTTTCAGAGAAAATCCACCATATAGTTCATAAAAATACAGTTCGGAAAATGTTTTAGATTCTATGCTTTGAGAGTACAGAACTTCTGCGCTCAATAGAAACCTCTTATTCTTATCGATTTGATAATCCAATCCGGTTTTAAATTGAATTTGAAGTGGGTCGTAATTAGAAAAGGTTTTGCATCTAAAGTAGAATTTAAAATCTGTATAAGCAGATATTCTCTTGTAGTTTGCATCTAAATGAATTTCTGCAAACTCTGCTTGTTTTAACCAGAGAGATTGATAGAGATTACCCTTACCATCATCAAACCTTAAGATTCTATCTTCATATCCTAATTCAATTGAGCTTTCTGTTTTTATTTGTGCATAAGTTTGAATTGGATACCACAAATTAATTTCCAGTGAAAATCTATCATACAATTCATAAAATGATTCGCATTCTATGCTGTGAGAACACATATGTTCTGCGCTCAATAAAAACCGATTATTCTTACCGATTTGATAATTCATCCCAATTTTAAATTGAATTTGAAGAGGATCATAATTATAAAAGGTTTCGTATCTAAAATAGGTTTTAACATCTGTATAAACAGATATTCTCTTGTAATTTGCACTTAAATAAATATCTGCAAACTCCGCTTGTTTTAACCAGGGAGGTTTAAAGATGTGCTCTGCACCATCATCAAACCTTAAGTTTCTATCTTCATATCCAAGCCCAAGTGAGTTTTGTATTTTTATTTGAGATTGAGAATGTGCTTGAATTGAAATTAGAATCAGTAAAACTAAAAGAATAACTTTTGTTTTCATAACTTTAATTTTTTAATTGTTAATATTCTGTGAATTATTTTTTATAAGATTGTTGTATCTTGTTCTGTCTAAAACAGATTATTATTTTCAAATTGTTTTTTGTGTCTTGCTTTTGGTGTTTTAGGTGTTTTATTTGGGTATTCTTGGTATTATGGGTATTTCGTGTGCGAATTCGCGTATTTTATATTATTTCGAGGTATTTCGGATTATATAATAGATTTGGCAATATATCTAATTATGAGAATTGTTTTATTTTTTCTTGTTTTCTTAGTTTGTGCTTTGTCTGTTTCGACAGGGCAGGTATTTTCACATTGTTTAAATCAACAAAGTGAACATCTAATCTATTCAAGTTAATTCAAAATCTTACAATGTTAACAGGTTTTATTTCGATGAATTGAAATTGTGTATTCTGTTGTTTATTGTGTGTTTTGTATTGTATTTGAAATGATTTGTGTTTGTGTGTTTGTTTGTGTTTTATTTGGGTGAATATTATGTGGTTGTTTATTGGGGGTCTTTACTTGAAAGGTTTAGTCTTATTATCTTTTTCCATCCTTTATCGCTTCTTTCTTCATATACTTTTATCATTCCTTTAGCTAATAGCTTGTTTTTGAGTATATTTCCTTTTCTTGTAGAAACTCCTATTTTCTTATAAACCTCAACTGTGCTATTCTTGTGTAAAGGATTATTTTTTAAGAAATCTATGAACCTCTGTTCTTCAGAAAGAGAAGCATCTGGCCTAGAGACTTCAACTAGATCTGTTATTTCTTTTTTATTATCTCCATTCTTTGTGTTCAAATATTTCAAGCTATTTCTATTCATCTCTTGTTCAAGGGCATAATTAGCTGCTAAGAAAATATCTGCTTCTTTGTAAAGCTTTTCGGAAAGACCTTCTTCAAGCATCTTCTCAGCTTCCTTTATTGATTTTCCCTTAGAAATTTGTTTATATATAAAATCATAAAGAACTTCTTGAACACTTGTTAAGTTGCTCGTCTTTGCTGGTTCCTTTAAATTGTCTGAAATTTCCTTTTTTTTAGGTATTTCTGGTATTTCGGTGTTTATTTCTAGCTCTTTTTCTTGCATGTGTTCTTTTTTCTCTACATTTTCTCCAATTAAAGCTTCTCTAAAATCTGAATCTCCTTTCTCTACTTCTATCCCTTGAATTACGCAATCCATTTTACTTTTTATTTTTTCATCAGAGATTGTGAAATTTCTCAAATCAGTATAGGGGACTTTTATTAAAAAGGGGGAGGTGTGTCTTTCTGATAGTTTAACAATTGCATATCCTACTGGAAGTTGAGAGAAAATTTCTTTCTTTTCAAGTATTTGCATTATAGAACTTACATCATAAACATCTTGAGGCAATTGCTGTTGAAATGCTATATGACAAGCACTATTTCCTTTAACAGTATCACTCAATTTAGATATGTGCTGATCCAAACAAATAAGACAAGTCCCATATTCTCTCATCTCTCTGTAAATAATATCTGTAACAGACTCTGAAACAAAGTATGTTTTGTTTTTCAAGAAGATATTATGGGCTTCATCTACTAAAATAGCGTGATTAAATCCTTCTTCTATTTTTCCAGAATTTGCTTTTTTTAATTTAAATATATAGGTTAAAAGATACTCCGCAAAGAATTTTTTTTCAACGTTTCCTAAAGAATTTAATTCAAATATTATCTTTTTATCAAATAATTCTTCAACAGAAAGGCTCTTTTTTCCGTCGTAATTTATAACTTTTCCAAAATCTCCAAAGGTTAGAACAGAGGCTATTCTAAGTGCGCTTTCATACCAAGTTGCCTCCCTTCCTCTCGCTTCTCTTGCTTTTATTTCAAGCATTTTTTTAATATGCTGCCAATTTGGATAATGAGGAAAACCCTTGTATACTCCCCACCCTTCAAATACTTCATCTAAGGTTTCAAGTAATATTTTATGAACTCCAAATGAGACACAGAAACTTTCAGTAAGCAAATCACATAAGGTATTTATCCATTCTTTTGGAGAAACCCCTTTTGGTGGGCGATTTATATTTGTTTTAAATAGATTACTAACTAAATCATTTCCTACTGTAAAGCACATTATTGAAGGGTCTGTATAAATTAAAGATCTAAAGCTTTTCTTCCAATCAAAAACCAAGAAAGGTTTGTCTTTCTCTATAAACCTTTGAAGAATATTCAAGGCGAGAGTTGTTTTTCCACTACCGCTCATTCCAGTTATACAGACGTGTCTTGGCCAGTCGTGCTCTCTTAAGGCAAATGGGAAAAGTTCTTTGTTTGCATAAACTACTTTAGAAAGCTCGTATTCTCCTGAAACTGCGCTTTTTTCTGGAGGTTCTAGTAAAACTTTCTTATCTAAAAATTTTCCAAGATACTTCTGATATAATACACTTAAAATTTGAAGAATCTGATTTTTCTCTTCTGGAGAGTCTGAAAGAGAATATCTAAAATAAAGTTCATCTATCTTATTTCCAAGTATAGGTTTTAGTTTTGTACTTATTTCCTCTATAGATAGGTTTTTTTGCATCATTTTACTCTTCCTCATTCAAAATTTCATTTAATTCATTTATTCTGCTTTCTTTTTCTGAAAGCTCTTTTTCATAAATTCTAAGCTCTTTCTTTAAGAGAGCTATATCTTTCCAACAATTGATTTTTTCATTCAATTGAAGTTCAGAAATTTCAACTTTTTTATTTCTAAGAGCATTTTTTTCAATGAGAGCTTCATTTTGTCCAAGAGCTCTACGGGTGTTTTCATTTTCAATTATGAGGTTAGTAATTTCAGACTTTATCTCTTCTCCTTCTTTTATAAAATCTAAACTTAGTTTCCTTCTTTCTTCAACAAGGTGCTTTATTTCTTGTATTGCTTTTTTTAAAGAATCAATTCTTTCTTGCCCTAGTGCCTCAAGCATATTTTCATTTGGAAAACCTGTTATTTCGGGTTTTTCGAGCCCAATTAAAGGGTGTTTAGTTCTTGAAATCTCTTTTAATTCCATTATTTTTACACCCTCTTCCTCTTTATAAACCTTTCTTACATTGTCACTATTTAGTTACACATCAATTTAAAAATAAAGGTTTTTATAGGATTTCTGTTTGATAACTAAATATTAAGTGAGTGTGCCGGAGTGGTCAAACGGGACAGACTCAAAATCTGTTAGCTTAGTGCTTTCCTAGGTTCGAATCCTAGCACTCACATTTTCTTCAAATTCTCAAACTGTAAAGTAAACCTTAATCCTTAACATAAAGATTTGCAGGAAAATCTTTAATCCC
>CAYNWY010000011.1:0-14643 GCA_964401065.1 Candidatus Woesearchaeota archaeon | reverse complement strand
AGAAAAATGAAGAGATGTTAAGTTTGATTATTGACTTAACAAGACAATTATGCTTAAAAACTCTAAAACAATTCATTTTTTATGGTAAGATTTGCCCACTTGAGCAACTGTGTTGGCGAAGTATTAGCGAGAATTTTACAGGGGGTAATATGGTAAAATTCGCGCACATAGCAGATGTTCATCTTGGGGGATGGAAACAGCAGCCAATGCAGGATTTAAATTTTGAATCTTTCAAAGAAGCTGTAAACATATGCATAAATTCAAAGCTCGATTTTGTTCTTTTCGCAGGGGATTTGTTTGATTCAGCTTATCCCCCTATAGAAATATTAAAAGAGACTTTTGCCCAGTTCAAGAGATTAAAGGATGCAGGAATTCCTTGCTTTACAATTGCTGGCTCTCATGATTATTCCGTGTCCGGTAAAACCTTTTTGGATGTTCTTGAAAAAGCAGGTTTTTGCAAAAATGTTTATAATGCAGAAGAAAAGGAAAATTCAATAATTCTTAATCCAGTTGTTTATGGAAATGTTGCAATATATGGATATCCTGGAAAAAAATCAGGATTAGAAGTTCAGGATTTAAAAAGAGTTAAATTCAATGACTCTCCAGGTTTATTTAAAATATTCATGCTGCACACAACAATAGACAGGGTTGTGGGTAATTTACCTATTGAATCTATAAATCCTGACAGACTTCCGAATGCGGACTATTATGCCCTGGGCCATATACATATTTTTTACAGTGATAGGGGATTTGTTTACCCCGGACCATTATTTCCAAACAATTTCAAGGAATTGGAGGATTTAAAGCAGGGAACATTTGTTATTGTGGATACAGAATCTTCTTCAAGAATTCAAAAAATAAAACTTCCTACAAAGCAAATTGAGCATTTTATTATTGAGATAGAAGATGCTCTTACAGGAACTGAGAAAATAATATATGAATTAAATAACAGGAATTTAAAGGATAAGATAGTTTTGTTAAGGATTTATGGGGAACTGAAAAGAGGAAAAACTTCTGATATAAAATTTCCTGAAATTGAAAATTTCATAAAAAGCAAAGAAGCTTATTTTTTGCTCAAGAATACTCATGACTTAATTTCAGAGGAACAGGAACTTGAGTTTAACATACCTGAAAAAGATTCTGAGAATATTGAAGAAGAAACTATAAAAGCTTATTCAGAGAAAAATCCTTCCTCCTTCAATAAAAGTATAAATGAACTCATGAATACTCTTTCCATAGAAAAACAGGAAGGAGAGACAACAGAGACGTTCAATAACAGGATACTTCAAGGAACTAAAAAATTTTTTAAATTTTAAAGATGAAAATAAAGATGATTTTAAATTCAAATGGGAAGTTTCTAGCTAAAAAATATATATTTGAAAAAGAAAATAAAACAGTAGAATTTACTTATGTAAATAGATTAGAGAAGCATATAATCTGTATTTCTTGCATGTTCGGTTGTCCTGTTGGTTGTAATTTCTGTGCATCTGGAAATTCGTATAATGGTAACTTAAATAGTGAGGATATGATATTCGCAATAAAAGAGATAATTACAAATGAAAAGATACCAAGCAATGAAAGATTGTTATTGTCCTTTATGGGAAGCGGAGAACCTCTTTTAAATGTAGAGCAAGTAAAGAAGGTAATAGATTTTTTTAATAAATTTACAAACATTTATTTTTCAATATCGGTGTCTGGGATAGAAATAGAAAGAATATCTTTATTCGATAATAGAGAAAACATAAAAGTACAACTATCGCTTCATAACCCAGATAATCTTGAAAGGAAAAAGATGATTCCAGGAACAGAGGATTTGGTTAAAATATTTAGGGTTCTTTCAAAACTAAGGAATGAGATAGAGATAAATTATATTCTCATAGATGGAATTAATGATTCTGAAAGTCATGCAGAAAAACTAGCCGCTTTAATAAATACTTTTAAATTTAATCTAAAGATAAACGAATATCATCAAATTAACGATTCTCTTAGAGAGAGTTCAAAAAAAGAAGCCTTCTTAAGAACCTTAGATAAAAATAAACTAAATTATGAATTATATTCTACTAATGGAGTGGATGTGAAAGGGGCCTGTGGGCAATTAGTCTCGCAATTAATAAAATGAAAATAAAAAAAATAATCTTAGATAACATAAGAAGTTATGAGCATCAGGAAATAACTTTTCCAGATGGCTCGCTTTTGCTTTCAGGAGACATTGGTTCTGGCAAGACCTCTATTCTTCTTGGTATAGAATTTGCATTATTTGGTTTGCAACCAGGGCAGAAAGGTTCTTCAATATTGAGAAATGGGCAGGTTCATGGTGGAGTAATACTTGAATTTGAAATTGATGATAAAACAATTGTACTTGAGAGAACTTTAAAGAAAGCCAAGACAATATCCCAGGATTATTGCTCAATTTCAATTGACGATGTAAAAGAGGAGATATCTGTAACAGAATTAAAAAGCAAAGTTCTTGAGCTGTTAAATTATCCAAGAGAATTTTCAAAAAAGCAAAATCTTCTGTACAAATTTACAGTTTATACCCCTCAGGAAGAAATGAAGCAAATTATTCTTGAAGATTCTGAAACAAGAATAAACACTTTAAGGCATGTATTTGGGATAGATAAATACAAAAGGATACTTGAAAATGCATCTGTTCTAATATCAAAAGTTCGGGAGGAGAAACGAATAAAGGAAGCAATAACCTCCAATCTGGAGCAGGACAAATTGAATATTACTTCCAAAGAAGAAGAACTTGCTGAAAAATCCCTCAATATTCTTTCAATTGAAAAGGATTTTCTCTTGAAAATGGAGAAAAGGAAGAGAATCCAGGAAGAGAAAGGAGAAATATCAAGAAAGATAGAAGAAAAATATAAACTTCAGCAGGAAATAGAAAAAACAAAGTTGTTTGTATCCACTAAAAAAGATACCATCTATAACAATTCAATATTAATCACTCAATTTAAATCCCAAATTCAGGAATTACAAGAATTGGATTTTGATGAAGCGGAAATTCTTGAACTTGAAAAAGAAAGTAATTCTATAAAAGTTAGCATACAGGAATTAAATGAAAAAAATATTAATACTACGAGCATGATTCACTCCCTCAATTCAAAAAACATCTACAATGAGATGATAAAAGAAAAATTGAAGCATATTGAAGTCTGTCCAACTTGCCTCCAGGAAGTTGATCCTGTTTATAAATCAAATGTCATTAACCAAATGGATTCTGATACTTCTTTGAATATAAATTCAATAAGAGAACTCACTGCTAAGAAAGATTCAATTCAAGGACAAATAATAAAACTGGATTATGAACTTTCAATAAAAGAAAAGAAAATTCAAGAGCTCAAGATAGCAAGAATAAGATTACTGGAAATTAAAGAAAAACAAAGGTATTTGATAACTTTGGAGAAAACAAATTCCTTGCTTTCAAAAGATTTGGAAATGCTTGAGAGCCAGGTTAATCTTCTTAAGAGAACAGTTTTTGATTTAAACAAATTTGATAATTTGAATGAGGAAAAGCAAAAGGAGCTTGAAGATGCCCTTAAGCAGGAAAAAATGGCTGAAATAAAACTCGCAGAATTGAAAAGGGAAATAGAGGTATTTTCAAAGCAGATTAATGAGATGAAAGAGAGAATAAAAAAAACAGAAGAAATAAAACAGCAGGCACATTATCTTTCTGATTTGGAAGAATGGCTTTCAAAAAAATTCATTCCAATAATTTTAATTGTTGAGAAAAATGTTTTCACCAAATTGAAAATTGAATTTTCAAAGCTTTTCTCTGAGTGGTTCTCTATGCTTGTTTCAGATTTTTTCAATGTGAGATTGAGTGAGGATTTTACACCAATAGTCGAACAGCAAGATTATGAAATTGATTATGCTTATTTGTCTGGAGGAGAAAGAACAGCAATTGCTCTTGCTTATCGTTTGGCTCTCAATCAGGTTATAAATTCATTTTTGAGCAAGATAAAAACAAGAGATTTGGTTATTTTAGACGAGCCAACAGATGGATTTTCCGAACAGCAATTGGACAAAATGAGAGGAGTTTTGGAAGAATTGAATGTCTCTCAATTGATAATTGTAAGTCACGAGCAAAAGATTGAAAGTTTTGTTGAGAATGTTATAAGATTCAAGAAGGAAAACGGCAGGAGTATGATTGAAACATGAGACTATTAGAAAATTCAGAAGTAGGTTTGGCAAGAAAATATTTTAGAGAAGCAAAAAAAGAAGCAGAGAAATCTCCCCGTTATATTTCAAAGTGTGGGGCAGTATTAGTGAAAAACAACATTATTCTTGGGAGAGGTTTTAATTCTCTTCCTAAAGATAAAGGACTTGAGGAATATTTTAAGGATTCTCTTCCAAGTGACTCTAACTCAGATGGAACCTCCTGCATTTATGCTGTACACGGAGCAATTGATGATGCTCTTGGTAAATATAATCAGGAAGGAATTAAGGGTTCAACACTTTATTTTACAAAATTAAACAGTGAGAAAAAAATAATTCCGGTAGAAAAACCTTCTTGTAAAATCTGCAGTAAACTTGTCTTGGATAATGGAGTTTCAAAATTGGTGCTTTTTCATGAATTTGGTTTTTGTAAATATGATGCAAAAGAGTACAATGACATCTCCCTTGGGTTGAAAGAATGGAAACCAGAAAGTTAAATAAATTAAATTTTTATTCCACAAATTGTTCTGTCCAATATTCAGGATTCAAATCTTCACCTGTTGCTTTCCTGATTAACTCATTCCATCTCAGAGAGACTCCAAGGGAAAATAAATTTTTATTGAGATAATTTCCTATCTCTTTATTTCCAGAGTAATCATAATCCTCAGCTTTTTGCTTTGTAATATTTTTTATTATATAATTATGAATCTGCGAAGCTAAAATTCTTCCAAGAAGATAGTTATGGTAATATATAGGGTTGCTTACAAGATGAATCTTTGAAGCCCAGTCAGGCCTATCCCTGTAAAAGTCAATCATCTGGTATTTCTTTACAAGATTCCACCACAATCTGTTCAAATCCTGCTCTGGGTCTTTATATAATTCTCTTTCAAAGTTGAACATTACTAAGGACCATCTGCAGAAAACTAATTCTTCAAACATCATTTCTTTTTTTATTTTATTCTTCAATTCTTTTAAATCATCTTGATTAAGTTTAATTTCAGAATATGTATTAATAAAATTTGAATTTCTTGCCTCTCTTTCAAAAAATTGAGCAATTGCTTCTGTAACAAAAATATGTCCTGCGTCTTTCAGTAAAAAAGGAAGATTTTCCTTTGCATATCCGAGATTGTAAATTCCATGTCCGAGTTCATGCAGAGTTGTTTTTATCCAGTATGTGTCATTTTTGACATTTTCAACTATTCTTGTATCTCCGTTTCTGTCCAGGTCAATACAACCTGCATGTTGATATTTTCCTTCCCGCTCATATAAGTCGCTTTTTTTAAGTATCTCTGAGACATCAATTCCTATGCTTTGATAGAATTTTTTTGCTGTCTCAATAACATCCTCTTTGTAATATTTATCTAGATTTATGTTCTGAATTTCAGGTGTTTCCTGAAAAAACAAATCCTGATAATGCCAGGGTTTTAATTCCTCTTCTCTTATCCTGAATTTTTTTGAGAGAAAATTATCAATTTCTTGCTTTATATTCTTGAAAGGTTGATTTGTCTTTTCCTCAATTTCCTTGAAAATTCTTTCAATTTCCTCTTCTTTCTGCTCATGAACCTCAAGGGAAAGTTTATAATAATTCTCAAAACCAAGACTCTTTGCAAGTTCATTTCTCAATTTTACAAGCTCAATTAGCTCTTTAGATACAACTTCTCCCTGTTTTTTGCTGGCACTCCAGGCTTCTTCAGCAATTTTGCTGTCTGTTTGAGTCTTTAATATTTCTTTTATATCATTGTCTGTAAGCTTTTTTCCTTTCACCTCTGCCCTGAATGTATTGAATTTCTTCTCAAGTTCAGTTGAAAGTTTGACAATCTTCTTAATCAGCTCAATGTCCCCCTGAGAACCCAGATAAGAATCATGGAGCAGTTTAAGCTGCCTTTTTGTCAATTTATCTTCTATAGTTGTATTTAGGTATGCTTTTATTTTCCCGAAATTCTCCTTATTATGAAAAAACTTCTCCATCTTAATTGAGAGTTTTTCATATTCTTTGTACAATTCCTCTTTACCGGAAGTAATTGCATTAAAATAAGAAAGAGCCGCTTCTTTGTACATCTTACTTATTTCTTTATTTTGTTTGTTAAGAAAATCTTTTATTTCGTTAACCTTTTCCATTATTTAAAATGAATGAATATATTTATAAAATCTCCTAAAAACCCCAAATTTTTCATAATCGAAAAATTTATAAAACCCCATATTTTACGTATAATATAAATTCTAGATTATCTATCTAAAATGGACAAAGAATTAAAAGATTCAATATTAAAAACAGGAACTAGTATAGTTGGGATTGTTTGTAAAGATGGAATTGTGATGGCTGCAGACAGGCAGATTTCTGCTGGAACCCATGTAATGTCAAAAAGTGAAAGAAAAGTCTTCACAATAAATGATTATCTTGTAATGTCTGGATGTGGTGTTGCAGGAGATATTCAAAGAGTTCCTAAAATTCTATCTGCAGAACTAAAATTAAAGGAACTTCGTTCAAAATCAAGGCCAACTGTTCAACAGGCAGCTAGCTTGCTTATGAATATAAATTATAATGGAATAAGACAGCCTTCTATGATTCCTCAACAGGCTGGTTTTTTAATAGCTGGTTTTAATGAAAATGGAACAACAGAACTTTATTCAATTGAGCCTGCAGGAAGCATTGTAAAAGTAGAGGATTTTGATGCAAATTTCGGAAGTGGTATGCCCTATATGCTTGGTTTATTGGAAAGACAGTACAAGAAAGATTTAACTATTAAAGAAGGAGTTGAGTTAGCAAAAGAAGCTTTGAAAGCTTCAACTCAAAGAGATATGGGTTCTGGATATGGGATTGATGTTTTTGCAATAACAAAAGAGGGAATTAAAAAAGTAGTTGAACAGCAGATTCTTCCAGAATATGTAGACGAAGAGAAGAAATAAGTATATTTATTTTAATTAAAAAATGGAAATTCTAGAAAGGATTAAAGAAAAGTTGCACGGGAAAGTCAAGGAAGCGAATTTTGAAGGAGCAAACATAGTTCTTTACACAGATAATGAGAATTTTTTCAGAGATGGAGAGTCTGAGATAAAGAAGATAGTTGATGAAATAAAAAAGAGAATTGAGCTTCGTGCTGACCAGAAGATTCTTCCTTCTCAGGAAATAACTGAAAAGAAAATAAGAAGCATAATTCCAGAGGAAGCAGAGATAACTGAAATTATATTTGATGTTCAGAGAAGCATAGTTGTAATAGAAGCAAAAAAACCTGGATTGGTTATAGGAAAGCAAGGCTCTATTTTAGATGAGATTAGAAGAGAAACTCTTTGGGTTCCTCAAGTTCAGCGTTCTCCTGCAATAAAAAGCAAGATTACAGAGAGCATAAGAGAAGTTCTTTATGATAACAACAATTACAGGAGAAAGTTTCTAAATGAAATAGGAGAAAAAATATACAAGGGATGGAATCCAGAAAAAGTTGATGAATGGGTTAGAATAAGTTTCTTAGGAAGTGGAAGACAAGTTGGAAGAAGTTGTTTACTCTTGCAAACTCCAGTCTCAAATATTCTTTTAGATTGTGGAATAGATGTTGCTGCACAAGGAACTGATAAATTTCCTTATTTTAATGTCCCAGAATTTGATATATCTCAATTAGATGCAATAATATTGAGTCATGCTCATTTGGATCACTCTGGTTTGTTGCCTTATCTCTATAAAATGGGTTACAGAGGGCCAGTATATATGACTGCTCCAACAAGAGATATTTCTGCACTTCTTGCCTTGGATTTTATAGGGGTAGCTTACAAACAAGCAGCAGCCCCTCTCTTTAGCTCAGCAGATATAAAAGAGATGGTAAAACATAGTATATGCTTAAATTACAATGAAGTAACTGATGTAACACCAGATATAAGAATCACTTTCTATAATGCGGGACATGTTCTTGGTTCTGCACAAATCCATGTAAATATAGGAAACGGTTTGCACAATTTTGTTTATACAGGAGATATGAAATATGGAAAAACAAGACTTTTAGACCCGGCTGTTAACAAGTATACAAGAATAGAATCTATACAAGTAGAATCTACTTATGGAGGAAAAGATGATGTTCTTCCACCTAGAAAAGATACAGAAAAGAAATTCATAGATATGGTTAGAGAAACAATAGAAAAGGGTGGAAAGATTTTGCTCCCAGAACTAGGATTAGGACACGCCCAGGAAACTCTTTTGAGAGTTGAGGAAGCAATAAGGCTTGGAGAGCTTCCAAAAATCCCAATGTATATTGATGGGATGATATGGGATATTAATGCAATACACACTGCTTATCCTGATTTTTTGAGCAATAATATACGTGCATCAATATTTCAAGATAAGAATCCATTTGTTTCTGATATTTTTTCAAGAGTCAGTTCACCACAAGAAAGAAAAAATGTTATAGAAGGGGGGCCTTGCATAGTGATTGCAACTTCAGGTATGCTTGTTGGAGGCGCTTCTCTTGAATATTTCAGGTACTTTGCTGACAATCCAAATAATCTCTTGATATTGAGCTGTTATCAAGGGCCTGGTTCTCTTGGAAGAAAATTGCAGGAAGGAGAAAAGTCAGTTGTAATGGAAGGAGAAAAAGGAATGCAAGAAATTAAAGTAAATATGAGAGTGGAATTACTAAATGGATTATCTCCACACTCTGGAAGAAATGAGCTTATCTCTTTTTTCAATAACATGTATCCAAAACCAAAGAGAATACTAGTCAATCATGGAGAAGTTTCAAAATCACTTGACTTAGCTTCTTCTCTTTACAAGCTTAACAGAATTGAAACGAGTGTCCCAAGAAATCTTGAAATTGTAAGATTGAGATAATTTGTAATTAATTTTATAAATAACACAATGTTGATTAAACCATGGGATTAAATATAAAAAAATATTTTGAGAAATATGCCAGTTTTTTTGAGGGAATGGGAAGTCTTAGGCTTTTTGGAGGTCCTTCTTATAAACCTCCTTGGATGAAAGATGGTTTAACTCCTCAAGAACAAGATGCTTTGGCAATAAGACGAGATTGGGAAAAAGTAGGAGAGGATTTACGAATTTCTATGGCTAAATACGAGGAATCATTGTCTAATGATAAATACAAAAAATTATTATCTAGTGAGGGATACAAGAAATTATTACTTAATAAGTTGAAAATTATAATATCTAATCGAGATAATTTCAAAAAATCTTTATCTAATAAATTTGGTAATTAATTCAAATAATTTAAAAACTTCTTTTTCCATATCCTCGTTATGAAGCACAATTTAAAAATAACTTTTGTTATCTTGGCAATGTTTTTGGTAACCCAATTTATTGGGTTGTATGTAATTAATCATTATTGCGTTCAAGACAATACTCTTCCTTATGGGATGGAAACACCTGAAGTTGAAGATAACACGGATTTTTACACTTCTTTTTTACCATCGATAATCATAGCATTTGTGTTTGCAATTGTTCTTTTGATACTTCTTACCAAGTTTAATCTGGGGTTTGTGCTTAAGCTTTGGTTTTTTGTAGTTGTTTTAATTGCAATTGGGATATTTTTCACTTCATTTTTTCCAGATCAAAAATATATGCCTTATATTCTTCTTATCTTTGCTCTTCCTCTAGCTATTTTAAAAGTTTATAAAAGGAATTTTTTGGTTCATAATCTAACAGAACTTATGATATACCCTTCAATTGCTGCTGTTTTTGTCTCCTTGCTTAATTTTTGGACTGTTATAATCATCCTTGTTTTAATCTCTCTTTATGATATGTGGGCAGTCTGGAAGTCTGGAATAATGCAAAGAATGGCTAAATACCAGATGAATGAATTAAAGATATTTTCAGGATTTTTTATCCCATATATATCCAGTAAATTAAGAATGAAGCTCAAGAAATTACCAAAATCAGAGTTGAAAAATAAGAAAATTAAGGCAAATGTGGCAATTTTAGGTGGAGGAGATGTTGTTTTCCCTGTAATAACTGCAGGAGTTATGTTAAAGGATTTTGGGTTATGGCCTGCAATATTCGTAATAATAGGTGCTACTCTTGGACTTAGTTATCTCTTATTTTTCGCAGAGAAGAAGAAATTTTATCCAGCAATGCCATTCATAACCGCAGGTATTTTCTTAGGAATTTTGGCAGGTGTTTTCTTGGGGTTTGTGGGGGTTTAATTAAAGATTCTCTAATAGATTTGATTTCATCTTCAGAGGGCATAAGGTAAAATTTTCTATCAAATAGTATATCTCTTAGTTTCTTATTAGAAACAACTAAAGAACTAAAGTAATTTTGTAATTTTATAAAATCTTCAATATAATCTTTACTTAGAGGTTCAGGAAGAATATGCATTAAAGGAAGGATTTTTGGGTATTCTGTTTCTATTCTGTATCTGCTGAGAAATTTATCCGTGCTTGGTGTTGGTACAGGTTCCCAAACAGCATATGGAAGAAGAAATACATCCTGGTTTGTAATTTCATTAATTTTTCCAAGATAAGGGTCGAATTTTTCTCCAATATAATTTATTCTTACATCAATATTATCTTTCTTTAGCCTCTCCAAAAGGTTTTTATTTGGATTTCCTGTATTTGTAATTGCCATATCTTTCTACCGTCCCCCTCTTTTTAAATATTTCCTCTTTGTTGTTACTCTATAAATACAACATATAGAAACATTTATAAATCCCTAGGTAATAGTGAATTTATGGAAAAAACACTGTATCAGAAGTCAATGGAAGATACTATAAGGTACTTTAAAGAAAATCCAGAAAGAATGAACATAAAGGTACCTTACGATGAGATAATTGAAGAGAATCTTAATTCTAAAAAGTATCATGGAGACCTAATTGATTTAATAACTCTTGGAAGATGGAGATTAGAAGACGAAGCAGATATGAAACTTGAGGCAGGAAGAGCTTATAGTCCTTCAGCAACCGAAGAAGTCTCAAGAGCAATGGATAATCTATCTGTGTTGAAAGGATTTGATGCTAAATACGAAAAAATATTCCCTAAATTTAAATCTCTTCTTATGGGAGCGGCATTTAACTAAAATGAAAACCCAACAGGATAAACCAAAATCAGTGGATTTAACAAAGAAATTCAATGGAGAACTTGAGGAATCTTTATTTAGAATTGAAAATGTTTTAAATTACTACAATGATGATGAGAATCAAGAGAGATTAAAAAAAGGATTAGGAAATACCAAATATGTATGTAATTTTTGCGATTTCTATTTTAAATTAAGAGAGATTTTAGAAAAAAAATATGGATTTGATTATGGAATCTATGACAAGAAATGGGAACCTGATGAATCAGGAGAATTTAGAGAGATATTTTATTTACCCAAAAATAAAACAGGAGTAAATGTTGATTCAGAACTTTTAAAGAAAGACTCAAAAATCTATAAAATGGTTACAGAAATGATAAAAAAAATAGGGGGGAGAAATTAAAATGTTATTAAAACAGGAATTAATCAACAAAATTAAGGATTACTTTGATTTGAATGTTTACGAGACAAAAGTCTGGCTTGCTTTAATTGGAAAAGGCTCAGCTTCTGCAGGAGAAATTGCAGAGATTTCAGGAGTCCCAAGAAGCAGAACCTATGATGTCTTGGAAACATTGGAGAAAAAAGGATTTGCAATAGTAAAGCTTGGAAAACCAGTTAAATATCTTGGGGTTAAGCCAAGAATGGTTCTAGAAAAGCTTAGAAATAATGTTAGAACAGAAGCAGATGAGAGAATTCAAAGTCTTTCAAATATAAAAGATACTGAAGAGTTTACTCAACTTGAAGAACTTTACAAAGGTGGAATAGAACCAATAAAGAGAGAGGATATATCTGCAGCATTAAAAGGAAGATCTAATATTTCAAATTATTTAAGAGAAATAATAAGAGAAGCAAGCAAAGAAGTATTAATCTGTGCAAATGCAAAGGACATTCTTTCAAAGACAAAGCTCTTCCAGCAAACATTTGATGTTCTGAAAAAGGCAAATATAAAGATAAAATTGTGTCTTTCAGGAGAAGATGCTTTAATAAAGAAAGCTGAAACTGAATTTGGAATAAAGATAAAGAAAGTGGATATAAATGCAAAATTCTTCATAATTGACAGAAGTGAGATTTTATTCTATCTATCAAAACCAGATAGCAAGGAAGATTCAGCAATATGGTTGAATTCTAGTTTCTTCTCAGAATATTTTGCTTCTTTGTTTGAATTGGCTATGGGAGATAAATCAGAAAAACAAGAAAAAGGAGATAAAAAATAAAATGAAAAAGAAAATAATCTACTCATTACAAGAAAAAAAGCTAGGAGAAAACAGAATTGTGCAGATAAATGAAAGTTTTGAGAGACTTATGAGAAAATTAGGAGCAAGAGTAGTTAATAGTTCTTACATTCTTTCAGAAGGAAGACCCACAGAAGCATATGGTTATTATGTATTTACAGGATGGGGAATAGTCAAAACAATTTTGGATTCAAAATATTCAGAGTGTAATCTTTCTGTTAATTTTATAGGTTTTGATAGAGAAATAGAAAGCTATAATAAGCTAAAAATGTATATAGAAGATACATTAAAAAAAGTCATGTTATATTCTGAAAACTAGAGGAAAAATGATAGAAAATTCTCTTAAGAATATTGAGAGCAGAAAAGCAGCTTAATTATTTATCTTTAAGGTTATTAGATTAAGATTAATTGTTTTTAGTTATCTAGATATATCTTGTTATCAGTTATATCTATATCATGTGATTGGCTTTACAAGGTTGGATTATTGTATAGAGTTAAGCAATACTTGGATAGATTACCTATTAACTACATGAAGAATAAATTCTCAATATACATCTGTTGAATTATCTTTGCATTCTTTGTTTTCCATATATCCAAAAATTGTCTCAAATTGAATTGAACATTCTCTTTTGCATACAATCTGTTGTTTTTTTCATAGGTGTTTTTGTGTTCTTGCTTAAACTTCACACAATTTTCTTCATCATCTAGGAATGGGCCAGAATAGAGAAGTTCTTTTTTCTTTTCAGCCACAAAGAAATACTTTGCAGATTGTTTTTCACTGTATTCAAACCCTTTTTCTTTTACACTAAAGAATTTGTTTATTTCTTTTTCAATATAATTATAGAACTTAAGAAGCTTGCTTCCTGCAACATCTCCTTCTGGCTTGGATGTTGTTGCTTGGATTTGCATAAACTCTCTTCCTTTTTTGAGAGAATCAGATTTTATCTTCTCAATATCTGCTTTTTTCACTTCAAAACTTTTTATCGAGGGGTTTTTAATGAATTCCTTGCAGGATTTTTGGAATTTTTCAAAAGTTTCTTGATATAATGCAGCAAGAACATTCCTTTGTTTGTAAGTTGGGTCAATTAATATAATAGGGGAATTTAATTTTGAACTGTTTAAATCCATTAAAACATCTTTTTTATTCTTGAATTGTTTTTCTATATCTATAATTACTTTTTCTTTACCAATCTTTGAAATAGCTTTTATGAATTTTTCAAATCCTTTATAATAATACACCAACAATTCTAAGGAATACCCGGAAAATCCATGAATGTACGATTCAGCCCCATAACACCCATTTGCATAGCAGAATGCTTTTGCTATTTTTATCTCATCAAGTATTTTTCCTGATTTTATTTTTTTGTTTATGTATTTGACATGGAGATAGGATAAATCAGTTATATTCTCATATTCTTTTGGATTGTTTATCTTCTTTACAGGAATCAACTCAATAAAAAAGTTATTTCCATAATTTATTTTAAAATAATCTCTGGAACCATGGATTATAGATACGTTTTTTGTTTCTCCAAGGACTTTTTTAGTAATAGAAGATATTTCATCATTTTTGTATTTTTTATCATATCTTATGAAAACATCGACGTCATATTTTCCTTTCTTTATTACTGTCCCTTTTGCAAAACTCCCTCCAATAAATATTTCAGCATCTATCTTGTATTTCTTTAAATTACTCTTTATATCCTTACAGAAAGAATCTACATTCTTTTTTATATGCTTTAAGTCTTCTTCAGAAGGTTTTGTTTTTTCAAGAATTTCTTTAAGAATGTTTTTTTCTTTTTTTGTTTTCATAAGGGTTTTTTATCTCCTTTAAATCTTTGACACTTCTCTGTAAAGTAGAAGCTAAGTCAATTATATACTTCCCTTCTTCTAACTTGTATATTAAAGGCCTATTTTTGTTGAAAACATTTACCAAATCAATCTCGAATTTACCGTCACCTATGACTCTTACAGACTCCAAGTCCAGTATTACAGGTGTTTCTTCGTCGGTTATTCCAACCATCTCCCTAATGTCTTTTTCTATTATCTCTTTTTTGGATTCAGGAATTTCTATCGTTGTTCTCTTTATTTGATCTAGTTGCTCTTGTTTTATATAGAAGAAGAATCTGCCTCCGCAGTTGTCACATCCTACTAATAATTCTTTACTTCCAAGAGGAATAATTCGGGAGCACTTTACACACTGATGAGGCATTTTATATAAAAATAAGAGAAGTTTATAAAATTTTA
>CAYNWY010000010.1:5645-14955 GCA_964401065.1 Candidatus Woesearchaeota archaeon | reverse complement strand
TTTAGTATAAATAAAAAAATATATTACTAAATTTAAATTCTCTTTCTTCTTAATAGGTTAGCATTAGTTACAACAGTTATACTTGAAAGAGCCATTGCTATTTCTGCAACAACAGGATGCAAAACACCTGCAACAGCCAGAGGAATAGCAATTATATTATATGCAAATGCCCAGAATAGATTTTGCTTTATCTTTGAGAAAGTTGCTTTTGAAAGATTAATTGCCTGAACAACCCCGACTAAAGAACCTTTTGTAAGAACAATATCTCCTGATTCAATTGCAATATCTGTTCCAGTTCCCATTGCAATGCCTACATTTGCCTGCTTTAATGCAGGAGCATCATTAATTCCATCTCCAACAAAAGCAACAAAAGTTCCTCCTCTTTTTGATTGTAATTCCTTTACTTTTTCAGATTTATCTTCTGGAAGAACATTAGAGATTACTTTATTTATTCCTGCTTGTTTTGCAATAGCATTTGCTGTCTTTTCATTATCTCCTGTAATTATAATTGTAAAATATCCTTTATTATGTAAATATTGCAAAGCTTTTTCAGAATCTTCTTTTATAGCATCAGCAACACCAATTATTCCAATTACCTTCTTTTCCTTAGAAATTATCATTGTTGTTTTCCCCTCCCCTTCATATTCTTCTATTTTATTTGTAAAAGCTTTGAAATCAATTTTCTTTTCTTGCATTAATCTTCTGTTTCCAATCAGATAATTTTTTCCTGATATATTCCCTTCAATTCCTCTCCCCCTTAGAATCTTGAAGTTTTTTACAGATTTGTAATTTTTTAAATTTGCATAATTTACAATTGCTTTTGATAAAGGATGCTCTGATAGTTTTTCAAGGCTTGCAGAAATTTCAATTAAATCTTTTTCTTTAATTCCTTTTGCTGTTTCAATATTTGTAATTTCTGGTTTTCCTTTTGTGATTGTTCCTGTCTTATCAAAGATAATTACTTTAACATTCTTCATTGTTTGAATTGCTTCTCCTTTTCTTATCAGAATTCCTCTTTTTGCACCCATCCCAGAACCAACTGTTAATGCAATCGGAGTTGCCAAGCCAAGGGCACACGGACACGAGATTACTAATACAGCAATTGCATTGCCAATTGCAGAATTTATATTTCCAAAGATTGTCCAGCCAATAAATGTAAGTGAAGAAAGAATTAATACAGAAGGAACAAAAATATTAGTTATTTTATCTGCTAATCTTTGAATCGGGACTTTTGAACCCTGTGCTTCTTCAACTAATTCAATAATATGAGCCAAAAAAGTATCTGAACCGATTTTTGTTGCTTTAACATATAAAACACCATCCTGATTTATAGTAGCCCCAATAACATTATCTCCTTTTGCTTTGTCAACAGGCAGAGATTCACCTGTAACCATTGATTCATCAACAGAAGACTCTCCTTTTATGATAACTCCGTCTGTTGGAATTTTCTCTCCTGGTTTTACAATAAGAACATCATTAATTTTAACTTCAGAAATAGGGATTTCAATTTCCTTATTGCCTTTTAATATTCTTGCGTTCTTTGCACCTAATTCTAAAAGTTTTCTTATTTCCTGCCCTGCTTTTCCTCTTGCTTTTGCTTCAATATATTTTCCTGTAATAAAAATTGTCATAATCATTGCACTTATACCGGAATAATCTTGTATTTCAAAAAATAAATGTCCTATCCCTGTTAAATAAGCAACAACTGTCCCAAGAGCAATCAATGAATCCATGTTAAAATAAAAATTTGTAAATCCTCTGAATCCTGATTTGAGAGTCTGAAAACCAACAATAAAAATTACAGGAAAGGCAAGCACAAGCAGAACAATTGATTTTATATTTTCCTCAAAAAGCATAATTCCTAATATCATCGGGAGGTACATTAGAAGAATTATTGGAATTGTTATAATCCAAGCTATGATTAACTTATTTTTCCAAATTTTAACTTCTTTATCTTCAATATTATCTTGATTAATATTATTCATTTTATTTAACAATCAGCTTTCCTTGCATTTCTCTATGTCCTTCTCCGCACATATTATTGCAAGACCAAATAAACTCTCCCTGTTTATCTGCAGTAAATTCTAAAACCTCATTTCCTTTGATTCCTAAATCTGGGATTCTCATTCCATGTAAAGCATCTGTATTTTCAACAATTATCTTAACTTTATCTCCCTTATTTACTTCAATTACATCTGGAGAATATCCAAATTTAAACGCTTTCACCTGAAATTCTTTTACATCATTCTCTTTAAGATATTTTACATCGCTCTCTTTAACAGAATTTCCTGTAAAAGATTTTAATGCAAAGATACCTCCCACTAAAAGTAGGACTATAATACCTATAACCACTAATGTCTTATTCATTTTTATTTCCTCCTTTCATTATTTTTCATTTTATTTAATAGAAATTTTCTTATTCAATAGAAACTGTCTTGTATCCTGCTCTTGCAACTGCTTTCTTTAGCTCTTCATCTGAAACTTCTTTTTCTGTCTCAACAATCGCTTTCTTTGTCATCAAGCTTATTGAAACTTCTTTTACTCCGGGAATCTTTTTAAGACTTCTCTCAATATTTGAAGCACATGAAGCACAATGCATTCCTCCGATTGTAATTTTCTTTTTCATTTTGGTTTATTATTTTCCCCTCCTATTATGTTTCGTATTATCATCCTGCATATTTTTTAGCATCCAAATTATAAATATAACAAGTCCTACAACAACTAATAATCCAATTAACCAACTAAATAACATCCATCCATAACCATAACTTCCTCCCATCATTCCATATCCAAAACATCCATATGCCATCTTATTTTACCTCCTTGATTTATTAAATTATATTTTCTCATACGATTATATTTTTTCATACAATTTCCACAACAAAATTCTTTTGAGTTATTTTCTAAAGGCATCCCACACATTTTGCATCCTTTTCCTACATCCGAAAACAATTCTTTCTTGCATACCAAACAAAGCATTGAATTTTTCATCTTATTATCCCCCGCAACCACATCCTCCTCCAGATGCTCCTCCACAAGTTCCGCCTGTTGTGCTTGCAGAAGCCTGCTCAACATAACTGGCTTTTGCTCCATTATCTTCTAGAACTGTGAAAGTCCCTCGATACATATTCATCGAACATGCAATATTAAAAGTCCCGGCTTTATCTGGAGTAAATTCTATTATATTGTCCTCACTAGTAAAGCTTCCTCTTACATTAAAAGCAGGTATAACAATTGATTTAGAACATCCAGGCATCTTTGACATATCTGCTTCTAATCTAACAGTGACTCCCTTTTTTATCTCAGACGGATTCAGAATATACCTTGACCCTTCTGTTGAGAGCTTTACAACCTGGACTTGTCCATTAGAGCCCAATACATTATCGATTATTTTTCCATTACCAGAGCCCATGAATATAAAAATTCCAAATCCCAAAACCAATACAACAATTAAAAATAAAATAAATTTGTTTTTCATTATGCAAAATCCTCTGGATTTTGTATCCGACGAAGTGGATAATATGCAAAATCTCCTTGAGCATTTATTTTTAAATGCAAATTTTCTCCTTGATTTTGTATCCGCAATTTACGAGGACTTAGAAAATCTTTGATTTTCATGCGAATAAAACACTCCTTGGTCCAAAGACCATTAACCAGATTGTTACTGCAGTTAAAACTAAACTAATTAATGTAGATGCCCAATAATCTTCTTTTACTTTTCTTTCATTATCTTTCATCTCTTTGTAAATCATATAGTTTAATGAAAAGATTATTCCAGCAGAGATAAGGAACACAATTATTCCAGCAATTTTTAGATTGTCATTTATCATCATAACAGCAGTCATTGCTCCCATTAATCCCCCCATAAATCCTGCCATAAGCCCTTCCATAATCCCCATTATTCCACAACATTTTCCATTCCAGGCTCCAATAAATATTCCTACAGCCATCCCAAAGACACTGCCGTAAAACATTCCATTTGTAGCTCCTATAAAGAATCCTGATAAAAATCCAGATACCATTCCAAGAGTCATTCCAATCATCATTCCAGACATGCACGCAAAATTTTTATAAGCTCTAACTTGTCTTATTGAAGGCAATATAATAGCATAACTCAGTATTGCAAAGAATATATAGAACCCATATTTAGGCAAGAAATTTTCAATGTATCTTAATTTAAACACATACACAATTGCAAATAATAGGAATGAAACTAAGAGCGAATAGAAAATTGTCTTAATCAATTCTCCTTCTACTTTCTTTCCTCCGAGTTCTTTTGTGAATTCTTTAAATACCATTTTTTTTATATGAAAAGCATATTTATATGTGGTTTGGTGAAACTAGTTACATGATTAAACTTTAAAAAAGATTTAAAAACAATCTCTAATTATATTAATAATCATGAACACAAGACCGACAAAGAAAAAGGTGATATGGACATTTGTCTTTGCACTACTAATAAATGTGGCTGTGCCATTAATCAATTGGTTGATAACAACAATTACCTGGCCACTCATACAAAAATATCTAGAGACAAATCAAGTACAGGGGCTATTTGGACCTGCTACTATTTCAACACTCTTAAATTATTTAATCTCTCCAACAAACATCATACTCTTTGTAATTGAATTGATTATAATTTATTTTATCTGGAGTCTTTTCCAAAGAAAAAGGCAACCTAAAATGCCTGTGAGAAAGTAAAGAGCAAATAGAGTAATCAATCCAACCCGAAAGAACTTGTAAAATTGACAATTAGTTTATATTGATTCAAATACTCCTGCCCTTTTTGTGTTATTGAATATGTCTTGCTGTTTTCTGCCTTTTCTTCAGCAATAAATTCCTTTTCAATCAACTCTTTTAGATATTCATCCATCATTTGATATGAGAGATTTGATTTATAGAGGATATGTGTAGGCTTTATCCTGCCATTTTTCTCTTTTATAACTTGCAGTATATCATGTATTACTTGCAATCTGTCTCTCTTCTTGTTCATTTTTTTAATACTCTTAAAAAATTTACTAAAATTAAGATATAAGCAGCTAATTCTAAGAAACTTCCAAGCACGTACTCTATCTCATGGTTAATTAAGAATATGAAATGTATATGTCCAATCATAAGTAAGAAAAACGCAACAATCATTAATACAGATCTGCTACTCTTGTGCTTAATTGAATGTTGAAAATAATAGATTAATATTATTATCAAAAGAAGCGATGATAGTATAAAAAAGAAATTTATTTTATTTGCTGAAATTAGCAAGAACAATACAGAAATAAGCATCATCCCAGAATAAATCCATTTATTCTTCACATTCAAAATCATATAAATAAGAGTCACAAGCCCAAAAGTAAAAAGAATCATGTGCGCAAATATTGACAAAGTATTAAGTGTTATCAGATTCTGAAATTCGATTAAATTAAGTATTCTCTCATTAAGTTCTGAAAATATGGCAAGATTAAGGAAAAATTGTATAAAATAAGAAATAGAAAACAATAGAAACGCAGTTCCAAAAAGTTTTGATTGTTTTTGATTAGATAATCTATAAATCTTAAAAGAGTACAAACTAACAGCAAGGGTTATTATTGCAAAAGCTAATCCAAAAACTAACCCATACACAAAAAACCATTCTGGAACAAACGATAATGTGGCCATTTTATTCTAAATTGAAACCTCCTTTTAATTTTTACTAAAATTTTGATTTTTAAGCTTTATGTAGGATAATTCTTGATTTTTCTTTAACAAGTGCTTTATAACCTAATTCTTTAATATTTTTAACTAAAATTGGAGGATAAAAGATGTTAAACAAAAACCAAGCAACCAAAGCCAAAAGCAACAGCAGAACAAAGTATATCGTAGGATGCACTACATCTTTCCTCTCCGTAAACCGGAGAGGAAATAGTCAGCTTATAGAACTAAAAGGAGGTAAAAGATGAAAAGGGAAATTTTTAAAATAATGATTAAGGAGCATGAGATTATTGAATCTCTTCTGAATAATTTTAAGAGACTTCAAGAAAAAGATTCTGCAGAAGCAAAAAGGATATTCCAGACATTTGTGTGGAATATTGAAAAGCATATGTTCTTAGAAGAAAAGATATTATACAATGTCTATTCTGTTTGGAATGGGAATATAGAGGGGATGTTTGAAATTTTAGAACAGCACGGAGAGATAATTGCTTTAATCAAGAAAATAAAAAACAATTATTCCGATGAAAATAATCTTTCAGCATTAAAAGAACTCCTTAGAGATCATTTTGTGCTTGAAGAGACTGTGCTTTATCCTAATCTCGAGAAAGTTCTGAATGGAGAACAAAAGGAATTTTTGATTGAAAGAACTCAAGAAATAATCAGAGGTTAATTTATTTCTTATTTTTATTTATTCTTTCAATACAACAATATTATTCATTATGCAAATCACTGTGTGAATTTGTATAGCGAAGCGGTGAATAATATTAATCCTTCAATACAACAATATTATTCATTCCTCTAGGCGAATAACTGCGTTGATGAGCATTGAATGAATAATTAATCTCTTAAAACTACTATATTGTTCATTCCCCTTCTTTTTCTCTCAATTATCTGCTTAGATTCAAGTTTATCAAGCAACCTTGTTACTCCAACTTTGCCCATATTGAGTTTTTCCATTAAATCAGCCTGAAACATTGCATTTCCTTCCTTTACAATCAAGTCTACAACTTCTTTTTCTTTCTTTTCCAAGGTAGAATAATCTTTCCTTGTCTTTCTCTCTTTTATTGTCTTAACAACAATCTTTTCTTTTGGCTTTGTAAACATAATAACAATACCTATAATTAAGATTATTGCAACAATACTCAGACTTAACCAGGTCTGGATAGCAATAGTGTCATACATTGAACAAGTCGGACCATGAGTACAAGTATCTCCAACTATCTTTTTTAATCCAAGATTAAAGATTAATGCGATAACCCCTACTAAGATTGAAATTCCTACGATTATCCAGCCAACTGTTTTATTTTCCATCTACGAATTCCTCAAGCCGAAGTTGAAAAATTTTCCATTTTTCATTGATACTCCCTTCCGAAATCTTCAAGTTTAGTATAATGCATCTTCAAATCTTCTATTCTCTTTTTTTTCAAACTAATATTATAATAATTATATATCTTCTTTCCAGATTCAATTATTCTGAATATATTTTCATAAAGAACATAATCTTTTGGATATTTTGGGATTATCATAAGAGCATTTACAAAATTTGTTATGCACAAATTAACTCCATTAACAAGAAGAAGAACCTCTTCCTCTTCAAGTTCTCCACTTACAGAATCTTTATTCATAAGCAAAAATCTTGTTGCATCATCTATATTTGATTTCAAGGTAGTTGATATAACACTCAATTCATATATAATCGAGTCCTTTGCAATTTTCCTTAATTGTACTTCTTTTAAAAATCTCACAAGATTTGTATTTGATATAAAAAGAAAATTTTTTATCCTGCTCAAATATTGGTCGTTTGATAATTTGTGTATTTCTTTAAGGATTATATCTTCTTTAACAGAAACAACCTTATACACAATTAATCCAAACAAAATCCACCCTATCAAACCTTCTATTGCAGTCAAACCCCTTATAAAACCAACAGCAACTATATCCCCATATCCTGTAGTAAGGATTGTTATGAAACTGAAATATATAAATTCCAAGATATTATTTACTGGTTCCCCTGTTCTTGAATTAATCAATCCTCCTGGAAGAAAATAATAAAGAAATCCAAATGCAACAGCTACTAAGATCCATATCAAAACTAATTTAAAAGTTCTTTTGAATTGTTCTTTAGCGCTTTTTATCATTTTTTTTATTTTCCTTATTTCCTTTTCTACTTTTCTTTTTATAATCAAGTATTGCCCTATTTAAGGCTTCGGTAGCCATAGTTGAGCAGTGGATCTTGATGTTTGGAAGTCCTCCGAGAGATTTCACAATCTCTTTGTAATTTATCTTTTCAGCATAACTGACTTTCTTTCCTTTTGCTAACTTAGTCACCATAGATGAAGTTGCAATAGCAGCTGCACAACCAAATGTTTTGAATTTTATATCTTTCAATATTTCATTTCCTCTCTTGTCTTTTCCAACTTTAATATAAACCCATATTATATCGCCGCAGGTTGGATTTCCAATTTTACCAACTCCACTGGGATTCTTTATCTCTCCCATGTTCTTTGGGTTAGTAAATTCTTTCATAACTTTCTTGTTGTAATTTAGTAGCATTTTAGTTTACACCATTCTTTTTTATCCATTTAATACAATTGTCTGTTAATTTATCAAAATTTTTTTCTTTTATCCATTCTTTTTTTATAAATTCTCTTAGCTGAGTATGATTTGGATAACCTTTATCGTCAACTATCCACAAAGTTCTGAATTCTAAATTTAATAATTCAGTTAAAGCTTCTTTTAGATCATGTGTCTTTTCTTGTCCTATTTCTTTTCTCGCTTTTTTCCACCAATCTGTATTATGTAAGTGAATATGCATTAATTCGTGACCTGCTATCATTAAATTATTTGGAATACTATTAGATATTTGAACATAAAAGTTGGGGTTTCTTTTATCATAGTTATAAGGACATCTGGATGCACTAGTTAGATAAGCATAAACTCTTTTGAAAGGAAATTTTCTTTTGGTTAATTTTTCTAATCTATTGAAATAATCTCCCTCTATATTCTTCCATGACTTATTTAGATATTCTTCAATATCTTTAATAACAGGATTTTTATATATGCTGTCAAATATTCTCTTAAGTTTAGGCTTAGATTCACTAAATTTCTTACCTTTGCAAATCTTTACAATTTCTTCTGGCATATGTTTTGTAAAATCATATCCATAGCCTTTTCCCTTATTACAGGTTTCCCATATATTATACAAATCCTTCTCTTTATCAAATTTAAATTCTACAATCATTATTTCTTCTCTCCTGATTTGCTTTTATTTTCTACCATTGTAGGTTCTTTTTTTAAAAGAACCCCATTATTCAGTTTTTCAATTAATTTGTCAATCTCCTTATTACTCATACCATGAACCCTACAACCTTCCTCAAGAGTTTCTCCCATAGACATAGGACATCCAACACACCCCATTCCAGACTGGAACAAAAGCCCCGCTAATTCTGGCTTTCTCATTAATAACTCATGCATATCTGTTTTTTTTGTTATTTTCATTTTTTTATTATTATTCTACATCGTCTTCAAACATCTCTTCTTCTGCATCTTCTAAAGATACATTATTCTCTGCAAGTTCGTCTTCACATTCTTCTTCATTCTTCAATTCACAAGAATGTTTTTCAAA
>CAYNWY010000010.1:0-5545 GCA_964401065.1 Candidatus Woesearchaeota archaeon | reverse complement strand
AGGACTAAATCTCCTCAATTTATTTACAATTTCCTGAATCTTGCTTAAGAAATATTCAACTTCTTCTTCAGTTGTGTATTTGCTTATGCTTATTCTAAGAGAACTATTAGATTGTAAAGGAGTTAAGCCAAGTGCTTTCAGTACATGGCTAGTTTCAAGTGTATGAGACATGCAAGCACTTCCTGTTGAAGTATAGATCTTTTCATTCTCCAAATATCCCCCTATTGCCTCACCTTCAATATTATTAAATGAAACATTGACATTATTACAGAGCCTTTTATCACCACGAGGGCCATTTAATTTAACATTATCTATCTTCAATAATCCATCAATTAATTTATCTCTTAATTTTTCCATTCTTTTAACATCTTTTTCATTTGCAATATCAACTGCTTTTGCAAAGCCGACAATTCCAGGAACATTCTCAGTGCCGCTTCTAAGTTTGTTCTCATGACCTCCTCCATGAAGCAGAGGGGTAATCTTAATTCCTTCTTTAATATACAATGCACCTACTCCTTTAGGACCATAAATCTTATGAGAATTCAATGTAACTAAATCCAGGTTTTGCTTTTTCGTGTCAATTAAAACTTTTGTAAAACTCTGGCAAGCATCTGTGTGAAATAAAACTCCTCTTTCCCTGCAAATCTTTCCAATACTTTCTAAATCCTGGATTGTTCCTATTTCATTATTTCCATGAATAATTGAAACTAAAAATGTTTTATCATTTATTTCTTTCTTTATGTCCTCCAAGCTAACAAATCCCTCTTTATTCACATCTAAATAAGTCACCCGTGCTCCTTGACTTTCCAACCATTTACAAGTTTGAAGTATTGAATCGTGCTCAATCTTTGTAGTCACGATGTGGTTTTTCTTAGGAAAATTTGCAAAAAACAATCCTTTAAGCGCAAGATTATTTGATTCAGTCCCGCCCGAAGTAAAAATTAACTCTCTTGGATTTGCTTTTATTGATTTTGCAACGATTTTTCTGCTTCTTTCCAATGCCTCTTTTGCTTTTAGACCAACATCATGTTGTGAAGATGCATTGCCAAAGTTCTCTGTAAAGTATGGGAGCATCTCCTTCACAACTTTTTCATCAACTTTTGTTGTTGCTGCGTTGTCGAAGTAGATTTGCTTCATTTTAGTTTTTTATTTTTTCTTTTAATTCCCTTTTTAATTTTGGAGAGATTTTTTTCCAATCTTTCTTAAAAATACTATAAAGGTTCATATCAACAAAAGTCTTAGTTGCAGGATTAAAGCACTCTTTTCTTTTCGTTCCTTCTAGAGCATATCCAAGTTTTTTTTGAATAAGATTTGATATCTTATTTGTTTTGATAACTTCTGATTTAAGTTTTCTCAAATTCAATTTATTGAAGGCAAAGTCGTTTATTGCAATTTTTGCTTCAGTTCCATAACCCCTGTTTTGATATTTCTTTCCTAACCATAGACTTGTTTCAGTATTTTTATTTATATCCTTAATTTCCTTTATTCCAGCCATTCCAATAATCACTTTTTCTTTTTTCAATTCTATAATAAAATTATAACTTTTTTTACCAAATTCTTTTAAAGAATCATTTATTAAATATTTAGCATGTTCTTGTTTATAAGGATAAGGCATTGTAAAATTTTTAATTACATTTAAATCAACATTTTCATAAATTGCTCTCCAATCACTTTTTTTTGGTTTTCTTAAGATTAATCTTTCAGTTTCAAGTTTCATTTCCCACACCCCCTGCACTCCTTACATTTGCAAAAAGATTGAGAATGCTCATCAATCATCTTAAGCATAGGAAGAATTGTCTTTTTGTTTAAAGAGTAAATCCTCTGTTTTCCTTCATGTTTAGAATTAACAATATTGCATTTTTTTAACAATGCGAGTGCATGTGAAACCTTGCTCTGTTCTACTCCCAATTCATAAGACAAATCTCCAACAGAGCTTTCTTTCTCTTTAAGTGCAGATATTATATTTATTTTCAAAGGATTTGCAAGGTTTCTGAAAAAAATGTGATAAGTTGAACTGTTTTTCATATGAAATGGATTTCATAAGTATTTATAAATGTTTTGGATATCAAACTATTATCCACACTAAATAAATCTATTTAAAGAAGCGTCTCACTAAAATATTATGGCTAGGAAATATAACCCTATTGAGAATTTAGAAAAGGAAAAAGAAGAAAGAAAAGAGAAAATAACTAAGGAAAAAGATGAAAATTTTCTTGAGAAGGTTCTTTCAAATGCAGGTTCTGAATTTGAAAATTACAAAAAAGGTTATAAGACTTTTTCATTAAAAAATCCTGATTATTGTGATTCAATAAAGGATAAAATACTTTCAGATATTGTAAATAAAATAACTGATAAATATAAATGTACTCTAATTTCTCTTTCAATGAGTGAAGGAGACGAGCCTTTTTCCAGAAAAACCTATCTCTTCACATTTAAGAAAGTGAGAGGGAATTAGTAACTCTTTCTAATCCTCTTCTTTGAAGATAATTCCACATCTTTTCATCATCCATCTTAGCATAATTAATTTCAACAATACCGTTGCCAATCATTCTTTTCCTAATTAAATAATCCCCCTCTTTAAAATCTACAAGCAGGGAAGAATCAACACTTCTATAATCTCCTTTGTTTGAAAGTATTAATGTCTTATAATGTTTCTTTGTCAAAATACGAAAAGGAATAGCTTCAATAAAATAAATCTCTTTTTTTATCATGAAATGGGCCTGGAGGGAGTCGAACCCCCGTCTTTCGGGAACTCCAATTTTCTAAATTGCTGGAGCCGAAAATAATGAGCCGTTATACGACAGACCCGTCGATTAAATTTGGAATTTTATTTAATTCTTCTTTATTTAATATGAATATTGTGTTTTTATCAATTAAAAACTTATCTTTTTTTGGCTTATTATGGCAAACCAAAAACCCCAGATTGCATTCGCAATCTTCTAAATATTTGTTTAATTGCATTACTTGAGATACAGATATTTCTTTATCTTTATAATCTTTAATTTCGATTACAATTTTTTTGTCTTTTCTTTCAAGGATAACATCTGCAAATCCTCTTTTAGTTTTAACAAGTCTGTTAACCTTCCCATATCCAGATAAAATTATTGCAATCTCTTCTTCAAATGTTTTTGCTCTATTTCTAATTTTTTCTAACCCCACACCATAGGATTTTAATCTTTCAAAAGGAAAATTAATTCCTGCTTTTTCATATGCCTCAAAGATACCTCTCTTAAATGTATTCTGAACATGGGTCTTGCAGTTCTTGTTTATTTCTCTTTGAGTTGCTAAAGGGTTTTGTTTAATAAACTCTATAACTTTTATTTGCTTTTTCAAGATTCTTTTATCAGACCACTTTACACTTTTTATCCCAGCTCTTTTATAAATTTCCTTCATATTTTTAAAAATACGATAGGGATGAGTATTTGTTTGTTTAGCTATTTCAGATATACTAATCAAGGGATTTATCTTAACTAAATTTATGATTTGATTTATCTTTTCACTTTTTAACCTTTTACTTAATTCAAGACTTTTTTTTCTGGGATAATTTATTCCAGCATATTGATAAATCTCTTGTATGCTTTTAAAAATATTTGTTGGATTCATTTTAAGATTCTTTCTTATATCCTTAATTCCAGCAGAAGGATTCCTTTTTATATACTCTATGATTCTCCTTTTCCTCTCTTCTTTATTTTTTCTCTCAAATGTTCTAGGAGGCATAATTCCAGCTTCTTTAAAAGCGTATTTAAGACTTTTGAAAACTCTTTCAGGATGTAATTTGGTTTCTTTTTTGATATCTTTATATGTTGCATTTGGATTTTTCTTCAAATAATCTAAAATAATATTTTTCTTATCTTCAACAGAATACCCTCCCTTTTTCATTAGAACAAGAAGATACAGGTATATTTAAAGATTATCGCTATCCTATACACCCATTCATTTTATTCTCTTTATCTCATTAATCTCCTCATCTGAAATTGAACATCCTTTGAATTTAAGTGCGTAAAGAAGAGCATCAAGAACCTCTCCTTTTTTTACACCAAGAAGATTTTTCTTCCAAGCAACATACATTAATTCAGCAGAACGAATTATTTTAAATTCTTTAAAATACTGAAAATCTTTTTTTACAAGAACAATTTTAGTATGGATTTTTCTTTCAAGCAAGTCCTTAAGATTTTCAGGCTTCTCCACAAGCATTCTCGTTGTTCTTTCATCCACAACGATAATGTTTTCTATTCCTTTTTCATAGAGGATCCTGCTCAATGCAAGGCAGGATGCTTCCCCCAATTGCATGATATTCAGTTTATTATTTGAACTCATGAAAAGTCCATTAGCTATATTCATTATTTCTTCTGTTTTAGAATTTATCAAGGAATCATTAATCCCATAGGAATCCGCCATTTTCAAAATATTATCTTCAAGAAGTTGCTGGACTTTCAAGGCTTCGAGTTCAAAATATTTTATCTTAAGGGGCTTGTCAATAACTTCTGATTTAACCTGCTTTGTGATTAAAAAATCTCCATTAAAAGCTCCTCTAAGTTTTTTCAATTCATCAAGCAAACCGTTCAATGATAAGCTTATTAATGCTCCAGCATCGAAGATTATTGCTTTGTTTAAAGGTTTCATCTACGAATTACCCCAGCCGAAGCTGAAAAATTTTTGTTTTTCATCTTAATTCCTCAAGTCCCTATACTTAGGTTTAGTTCCAAGGATTTTTACTATATAGATTATTGAAATTCCTGCAAATATCAAACTTAAAGTGAGTGCTGGCCAGGATTCTGTTACAAAGGTACTTACAATTAAACCTAGTGCTCCCAAAAAATTCAGCAGATGATAAAGCACATAATCCATCTTCACTTTTCTAGTTGAGAAGAGAATATATGCTAATATGATAAAAATAACCCCAACCCAACCGAGCACAGAATAAATATCAAATATCATTCAAATATCTCCATTGCAAGTTTAATTCTCTCTTTAGTATTCATTGTCTTGCTTTCAGAAGCATCTGAAATTCCAGTCTTGCCTACGTAATCTGCAAGTTCATATAAGGTTATACCTAAAAGGTTTGCAGTTTGCTCCATTGAAATTCCATGCTCATAAAGTCTTGAAGCCTTGTTTATTTCAGCGTTCCTTAAAACTTCTTTTATGTATTTTCTTAGTTTTCCAGATAAATTTTCTATTGAACCTCTTATATTTCTGAAATCTTCCCTGAATTTTTCATAATCTTTCTTTTCAATATCTTTTATTGATTTTTCTAAAAATAAAAGGGTTTTTTTGTAAAATACATTCCATCCTGGAAGCTGCCTATAATCCTGCCTCTCAACTATCTTGCTCATGGAATAGACAATGACTGCAACAGCAATGTTATCTGAATCTTGAGTAAGAGAAGAGGTGTTTATTGTTTGGTTGCTCAAATTCTTAAGCATAAATGAATCATTCTTTTCAATTGCTATTCTAGTCTCTTTCAAAATTCTTAGGACATTTTCCTCTTCTTTCATTTGAATTACCTCAATTTACCAAAGAAAAAAGATTATTTAAAGCTTAATAT
>CAYNWY010000009.1:0-15333 GCA_964401065.1 Candidatus Woesearchaeota archaeon | reverse complement strand
TAAGATAAAAAGTAGCGGGGAAGTAATACCTTTTATTGTATTTAGAAAAGGTTTAAAAGTAAAATTATACACTGAATATTATAGCAGCGTGGAGCAGCCTGGAGTGCTCGCCGGGCCCATAACCCGGAGGTCAGTAGTTCAAATCTACTCGCTGCTATTATTTTCTTATAGGTTCTAATACTTCAAACTCTGTATCTATTCAGTTTAACAAACCAAATGTATCTTTGTATTAATTCACTAATAGTGAATAATTTAAACATTTATAAACAATAACTTACCCCTAGAAAGTATGAAAGAAAAGAAAGGTTCATTGGATAAATTAATTTCTTCCTTTGAAAGTCCAGTTTATAAGATAGCAGAAGGATTAAGAGAAGAAGGATATAAGATAGCAGGGCATATGGGTGTTAAGCAAAAGAATCCTACTCATAATATGGTTGGTATTTTGAAAGAGAGAGAACCAATCCAAAAAAGCTTCCTTGGAATTAAGTATAATGCAAACCAAAAAGCATTTCTTCTTGGGACATTATGGATAAATAATGAAGAGAGAAATGCAGATGAAGATAGTAAATGGGTTTTAGAAGTTTATGGACAACAGTATAAAACAGAATTGACCAGACTTGTAGAAAAACTTGCATTGCCTTATAATGTTCAAGTTGAAACAATCTTGTCTAGAAAGACTCCAAGAGAGGAAACTTATTTATCTGATTTGTATTAGTAAGAAGCAGATTTTTAAATTATATTTACCTATGAATTGTCATGAAAAAGGGTGATGGAGATTGTAAAGATAGTTCTAAGAAAAATGTAATTCTTCTTGGTGCTTCAAGTATGTTTAATGATTTCTCGAGTGAGATGATTACACCAGTGCTTCCTTTTTATATAACCTCTCTCGGAGGAGCAGGTTTTGCTATTGGTGCTTTAAGTGGTTTGAGAGAAGGACTCGCAAGTTTATTCAAGATTCTTGGAGGATGGGTTTCTGACAGGACTGGAAAAAGAAAACCTATAGTCTTTGTAGGTTATTTGCTTTCTTTGCTCTTTAGATTTTCTCTTTTAATAGCAGATTCTTGGAGGGCAGTTTTAGCTCTTGTCTCTTTTGAGAGGATTGGAAAATTGAGAGATGGACCAAGAGATGCAATGATAGCTTCTTACGGCAGTCATAGAGGAATGAATTTTGGAATCCAACAAATGATGGATAATATTGGCGGGATTATTGGGATACTATTTATAATCTTTTTATTCTGGAAGTTTAATATTGATTTTAAGGTAATAATAATAATTGCTTCTATAATAGGAATTTTGTCAATAGTCCCTTTGTTTTTTGTGAAAGAAAAAATATTCTCAAAAGAAAAAGAGAATCTTTATCAAGGAATAAAGCAAGTGAATAAAAAACTGAAACATTTTGTGTTTATTGTTTCTGTATTCACTCTTGCTAATTTTGGTATAAGCATGTTTCTTCTTCTTAAGGTACAGGAGATAACAGGAAGCATGTTGGCTTCACTTGGAATGTATGCATTGTTCAATATTTCTTATGCTGCTTTTGTAATTCCATTTGGGAGATTATCAGATAAGATAGGAAGAAAAAAAGTTTTGATGATTGGTTATATTCTTTTCTTTGTATTGGCTCTTGGATTAATTTTCATATCAAACATATTCTTACTTTTGATTATATTTGTATTTTATGGAGTTGTTCTTGCAATAACTCATTCAAATGAAAGAGCATTTGCATCTGATTTATCAGGGAAGATGAAAGGAACTTCAATGGGATTCTTCCATTCTGTTGTAGGAATAGTTAATATTCCTGCAGGGATAATTGCTGGATTGCTTTGGGATGTAAGCCCTAAGGTAATGTTTATGTATATAACAGTAGTTGCACTTATTGCTGTTATTCTCTTATGGTCTTTTAGAGAAGGAAAAAGCTATGAGAGATAATTTTACAACAACAATTCTTAAAAAGCAATTTCTTTTAGCTATTTTATGGGTGATCTAATTTTAGGGATTGATGATGCGGGAAGAGGACCAGTCATTGGTCCGATGATTCTTGCTGGTTGCCTTATTAACGAACTAACAGAAGAGGAATTCAAAAAACTGGGTATAAAAGACAGCAAAGAGCTCACACCAAAAAGAAGAGAATTCTTAGCAAAAATAATAAGGGAGAAAGCCGAAACCTTTGAAGTAGTAATAACTCATCCAAATGAGATAGATGAAAAATTAACAAGCGGAACAAACCTGAATATTCTTGAAGCGCTTAAAACAGCAGAGATAATAAACAAGATAAACAAGGGCTATAACAGAATAAAAGTTATAATAGACTGCCCTTCAGTTGGGATAGGAAAATGGACAGATTTCTTAAAACTTAAAATAGAAAACCTGTCAAATCTGGAAATTGTTTGTGAGCACAAAGCAGATAAGAATCATATCTCTGTTTCTGCAGCCTCAATACTTGCAAAATCAGCTAGAGAGAAAGAAATGGATATGCTCAGGAAAATTTATGGAGAAGAAATAGGTTCTGGATATACTTCTGACCCTTCAACAATAAAATTTCTTGAGACTAATGCACAAAAACATGAAAATTCTGGAATTTTCAGAAAAACCTGGGAGACCTGGAGAATAACAATTGCAAATATTCATCAGAGAAGATTGTTTTAAAAATACTATATTATAACTCAATAATCCTTAAAAGTAGATATCTTTCTTAACGATATGCTTAAAACAAAATATCATCCTTCTGTAAAAGGGGTAATCCTTGCTGAAGGCATCTTCCCAGATAAAGAGGTTCCTTTGATTGATTTGAGAAATTTAGAACTTCCTTCCAAAGGGACATACTCTTTGTATTTCAGAGAGAACTGTTTTATACCGTATAAAGGAGTCTTTGATTATGATTCAGAAAAGAAGCAATATTTTTTCAAAACAGAAGAAGGAAGAGTATTAACATTTGAAAAGACAGACATGCTTACAAGAGCACTGGGTGAATGTTTGTTAAAATTGGAAAACTCAGACAAAATTATTATGGAAAAACTTTGCCTTGACAGAATTGTTGATTACTGGTATGAGGCGGTTCCAGGAGCGCATGTTTCTGATCTAGTGGATATACTAAATAATGTACAAAAATTGCATAGAGGAATTATAAAGTTAAATTAGGATAATTATTTTGTTTTCTATATATTAATACTTAAAAACCCAAAAAACCTCTCATTTTCAATGGCCTATATTAAAAGATTGGTGATGCACGGTTTCAAGAGTTTTCCAAGAAAGACAGAAGTTCCTTTCACCTCAGGAATTAATGTTATTTTAGGACCAAATGGTAGCGGGAAGTCGGCAAGATATGATACTCAAGTTTTAACCAAATCAGATGGAATAAGGAAGATTGGAGATATTGTAGAAGAATCTTTAAAAAAATCTAAGGATATAAAAAAATTGGATGATGGATTATATACAACAGAAAATGCTCTTGGGTTAGAGATATTTAGTCTTAATCCAGAATCTATGAAAATTGAACCAAGAAGAGTAACTGCATTTATGAAGAGAGATGGGGAAAAAAGCTTATACACCATACACACGAAGACAGGCAAAAAGGTCACAACTACTGAATGTCACCCAGTTATGTTATACAAACAAGGAAAAATTGTCTCAGAAGTAGTTAAAAACCTAAAGAAAGGAAGTTTTATAGCAGCACCAAATAAATTAGAATTGGATGAAAAAGAATTTAAAATAGATTTAAGTGGGATAAAAGAGAAGAAAATATCAAATGAATTCTCCAGATTTATAGGGTACATTGTGGGAGATGGTTGCATCGTTAAGGATAGAAGAGTGGATTTTGTGAATATGGATGAAGAAATAATAGAAGATTATATATCTATCTTGAGAAATTTAGGTTTTATACCTAAGGTGTCATGTAGAAAAGATAATTTAGCTAAGACAATTTACTTTAATTCAAAATCTACTGCAAACAGTTTGATTAAATTCTTTAAGAATAAATATAAAAAAGAAGGAAAACATATTCCCTCTGAAATATTATTTGGTAAAAAGGAATTTCTTGCAAATTTTCTAGCAGCTTTATTTGATTGCGATGCTTCAATTAGAAAAGATAACCCCACATTTGAATATGTTACAATGAGTGAAAGACTTGCAGAAAACGTGATTTTTGCTCTTCTTAGATTTAATATTGTAGCAAGAAAGGTGACAAAGAAAAAATATGCAACAAATACTGAAAAGAAAATAAAAAGAGATTATAATTATATTCTTATTGAAGGGAAAGATAAATTATCTTTACTAACGAAGAACATAAATTTAAGATGTGTTCATAAAAGAGAAAGATTAGAAAAATGGGCAAATAGAAATATAGTTTCAAACCCTAATTTAGATTTACTACCAATTGAAGTTAATAAATTAATAAGAGAATGTAGGGGGGCACTGGGTATTTCATATAAACCATTAAGAAAAAGATATCCATTTTTTGCAGCGTACATTGAAAATAGATGTTCTCCAACCAGAGAAGGAGTTAAAAAAACTAATGAGATTTTTAAAGAGAGGTTAGAAAGCTATAAAACATATAATAAAAATTTAAGATTAGATATTAATTTCTTATTAGATTCTATGAATGAATTAAATATATCTCATGTAGATGCTGCTAAATATGTTAATGTAACAAGGCATACTGTAACAGATATCTGGGATAAAAAGGTATTTTCACCTAAAAGTGAACATTTAAACAAACTTTTTGAATTTATTAAAGAAGAAATAAATAGGAGGATATTAATAGCTAAAAAAGACATTGAGATTTTGGATAATTTATCTAATTCAGATGTATTTTGGGATCAAATATCAAACATTGAGAAAATAAAAGGAGAGAAATATGTATACGATTTAACTATTGAAGATAATCATAACTTCATAGCAAACAACTTATTTGTTCACAACTCAAACATCTCTGATGCACTATGTTTTGTTCTGGGGAGATTAAGTATAAAATCTATGCGTGCAGCAAAAGCCAGAAATCTTATTTTTCAGGGTACAAAGGTTGCCTCTCCTGCAAAGGAAGCTATTGTAGAGATTGTGTTTGACAATTCTGACAACACTTTTTCAATAGAAGAAAGTGAAATCTCAATAAAAAGAATAGTCAGGTTGAACGGACAAAGCATTTACAAAATAAATAATGAAACAAAAACCAGGCAGGAAGTTCTTTCTCTGTTAGCTCAAGCAGGAATAGATCCAAATGGATTTAACATAATTCTCCAGGGAGAAATACAAAATTTTGTAAAGATGCATACAGAGGAAAGAAGGAAAATAATTGAAGAAGTTTCAGGAATTTCAATCTACGAATCAAGAAAAGAAAAATCAATGAGAGAACTTGATAAGGCAGATGAAAAGCAAAAAGAAGTTTTTTCAATTTTAAGAGAGAGGACAGCTTATCTCAATAACCTTGAGAAAGAAAGGCAACAGGCTTTGAAATACAAAAAACTTGAAGCAGATATAAAGAAATTCAAGGCAAGCATAATTCATGTTGATTTGACAAAGAGAAAGAATCATGTTAAGGAGATTGTAGAGACAATAGGAAAGAAAAACAAGGAAATAGAGAAGATAAAGCAGGAAATTTCAAAATTTTCAGAAGAGATAAAAAATTCTGAGGAAAAGATAATTGCAATAAACAAGAAAATTCAGGAATCAACTGGATTAGAACAAGAAAAACTCAATCAGGAAATAACTGCTGCAAGGGCAGAGATTGCTGGATTGAATGTCAAGATTGAAAATCATGAAAACAAGCTTTCCTCAATCTCCAAGCAAAAGATTGAGATGCAGGAATCAATAAGAAAAGGGGAAATTGAATTGAAAGAACTTAAGAATGAATCCCCTTCAACTACCAGAAAAGAAAAAGATATTCTCTCAAAAAAGACAGAGCTTGAGAAATTGGAAGAGAAAAGAAAAAGATTCTATATGCTTAAATCAGAATTGAAATCCATGCGTGAGAAGTTTGATGACAAAAAATCTGCTCTTCAAAGTTATGATAATGAATCCAATTTCCTAGTAAAACAGATTGAATCCATTTCTGGACAATTATTTGACAAGAAAACCTCTCCAGAGATTGTAGATGAATTGAAATCTTCATTATTCCAGAAAAAAAACATTTTGGATAATCTCAATAAAAGAGAGATTGAATTAGAGAAAATTGCTTTTTCAAGTGAAAAAGAGATTGAAAAGCAGAACAAGATAAATGAGACAATCGCTAAGATGGATATATGCCCTCTCTGCAAGAGCAAGATAACCAAAGAGCATATTGAAAATATTCATAAAGAAATATACCCAAAAGTTGCCTCTCTGAAAAAGGAGCTTGAAGATTCAGACAAAGAATTGACACAGATAGGAATAAAAAAAGGAATGCTCCTGGAAGAGATAGAAAAAATTAGTTCAGAAATATCTAAAAGAGAGACGGATTTGATAAAGATATCCAATGCAAATGAAAAGAAAAATACAATAAAGGCACTCAATGACAAGATAATCATTGCAAAAAAAGAACTTTCCGAGATAGAGAAATTAAAGAATAATCTTGAAAAGGAGCTTGAGGAAAATTCAAATGTTGAGCAAAAATATGAGACTGCCAGAGTTGAATTGCAGGAAATTTCTTTAAGGACAAAAGAAAATGTTAATTCTGAAATATCCTTCAAGCAGAGAGAATACGAGAGACTTAAAATTACAATAAAGCAACTTTCAAGGGAAGAGAAAGATGTTAAGGAAGAACTCTCTGGTTTCAAGAAGAAGTTTGAAGAAAGAGAAAAAGTCCTTGAGAAGAAAAAGAAACAGGAAGAAGAATTAGTATTAAAATTCCAGAATTTTATAAAGGAGAGAGATGGTTTCCAGGCTAAGATAAGAAAAGATGAACAAGATTCTTTGATAAAGAAAAATTTTATTTACAATATAGAACAGGAAATAAACAATGTGAAGATTGAAAAAGCAAGGATTGATGCAGAGATTGAAAACCTTGAGATGGAAATGTTAAACTTCCCAGACACCGAGTTTATAGGCGGTTCTAGAGAATCTCTTTCTGAAAAACTTTCAAAAATACAGGAAGTTTTCTCACAGATGGGTCCTGTAAACCTGCGTTCAGTTGAAGTTTATGATGAAATAAAGAAAGAGTACGATGCAGTCAATGAAAAAGCTAACAGTATAACCAAAGAAAAAGATAGCATCTTGAGGATAATCCATGATATTGATGTAAAAAAGAAAAAAGTATTCCTTAAGACTCTTGGAGAGCTCAACGAAATCTTCTCAAGGAATTTTGCACAGATAAGTTTGAAAGGACAAGTTTCCCTGGAACTTGAAAATACAAAGGAGCCATTTGAAGGAGGAGTTGGAATATTAGTAAAGACAGGGCACGGAAAATATTTTGATGTAACCTCTCTTTCAGGAGGAGAGCAGACAATGGTTGCACTTTCCTTAATTTTCGCAATACAAGAACTTAATCCATATTGTTTTTACATTCTTGATGAAATTGATGCAGCTCTTGACAAGAGAAATTCAGAGAGACTCGGAGGCCTATTGCGAAAATACATGCAGAAAGGGCAGTACATTGTGATAACCCACAATGATGAAATAATAACAAATGCAACTAATCTATATGGTTTATCAATGCATGAAGGAATATCTAAGGTTGTTAGTTTAAGGGTATAAATTTTAAAAATAATTAATTATCTAGACAGCAGTTTATTATAATAATTATATAATTTATCCTAATCTCATAACTGTTCACGATAACTTTATATTCCAAAATATTTAAAATAATATCACTTTCAAACTTTATCTTCAAGTCTAGAATTCAATTCTTCTTTTGTTTCTGGATTGAGATGAAGGAATTCAACCATTGCTGCATAATATCCAAGTGCAATATCTCTTGTGTTTTCTTCTGGATGATTATATCCAATTATTTCCATTGTATGCATCAAATGAGAATAATAATTCATAGTGCAATATTGTAAATCCATTTCAAATTTTTCAATGGAAGGACGAGGCAAGTCTTCCATATTTTTGACAGGAGAATCTGAAGCAATGCTTCTTAACCAGGTTATAACATCTTTAACACTTGTCGGACGTGTGGTTGGTGGTCCTTTCAAAGAATACTTTACAATTTCTTGTTGTCTCTGAGGTAAATTAGATATCCAATCTTGTTGAATCAAATCATTATCCATAACATTTAGTCAATCATTCAATTTAAAAGTATTATTGTGATATAAAATCATTCAGAGAAAGCAAAACATTTAAGTGGGCTTTTTTTCTTTCTTCTAATTTCATTGCTTTTGCAGGAGTTTCAATGACAATAGAACTTTTTGCTGCATGATTAGGAAGAATTTTATTGTTTACAATTATTTTTTCTGTTGATAAAAGGTCATCTATTGAACCATCTTTTCCACCCCTTATAATTCCATTTTTTATTTCTTCTCCAAATCTACTTTTTCCTTCTGTTTGTATTGCAACTCCAGAACTTAAGAGAATATTTGCTATTTTTTTTGCAATAGGATCTTTTTCTTTAAGTTTTCCGTGTGAATAAACATATCCCTTGTCTATTAAATCATCTTCATGAAAATCAAAACTCATTAAAGGAGGATACTCTTTAGAATTTTCTATAAAATATTTTGTAATAAATCCACATTCTTTACATATAGGGCCTTTTCTTCTTGATAAATTTGGATTTTCTAAACTTAGAAGATAGTGCTCTGAATCCCCCACACTCTGTCCTTCAGAATTTTTATCCCATTTACTTTGATTTATGTATCTCCAATTTCTTAAATATCCAAGAGGATTGCATAAAGGCAGCAATACAATAGAAACGGTTTTTCCAGTCTTTTTCAAATATTCAATAACTTTAGATTCAGAAATTGCATTTGGTCCTGCAGGTTCTTCTCCATGAACTCCTGATAATATCCAAATCGCTTTTCCTTTTTTTGGAGTCCTTAAAGCAATTATTGGCAAAGAAACTTCTTTACCCATCCAAGAACCCTTTGAATACCCAATTACATCTAAAATCCACCCGCTCTTTTGCAATTCAAAAAAAGAAGAGTATAATTCTTTTACGGGTTTTCTTCCATCGTTGTATGTTTTTAAGTCTGGAATATTCATAGAGTAACTAAACAAAATTAATTATTAAAACTTCTTATTTTCAAAACAATTAAATAAAAGTTATACCTTCATATTTAATGGATAAATCTGTGATTTCATCAAGGTGTTTAGAAATCACCCTTCAGTGCAGAGTGGAAAATCAAAAAAAACCTGGAGGTTGTTTTTAATGGATAAAGAAGAGCTAATCCGCAGTTTAAAGAACAAAAGATTTCAAGATAAGATAATCAATGCTTTTACAAGAGTTAAAAGGGAGAATTTTGTTCATGAGAATTTTAAAAAACTTGCATATGAAGATATAGCCCTTCCTTTAAGCAATGACCAGACAATCTCCCAACCTTCTACAATTGCACTTGCTCTTTCTCTTCTAAAACTGAAAGAAAATCAGAAAGTCCTTGAAATAGGTTCTGGATGCGGTTATGTTCTTGCTTTAATTTCTGAGATTGTAGGTGATACCGGGAAAGTATATGGTGTTGAAATTGTAAAAGAATTATATGATAGGTCAATTGAAAATTTAAAATCATATGATAATATAAAAGTCTATAATAGAAATGGAAAAGTAAAAGCAGAGGAAGCACCTTTCAATAGAATTTTAATAAGTGCAGCAATTTCAGAGATACCCCATGAGATTTTAGATCAACTCGATGATAATGGAATAATTGTAGCACCAATTGGTTCAAATTTCATGCAGACTCTTACTTCAATAAGAAAAATAGAAGGGAAATTTGGTGTTGAGAAAGAAATACCTGGATTTATTTTTGTACACTTTGTTGAATGATAAGCTTTAGTTATCATGAAAAGTTATTCTATAAGTTATGTGATTATCCTATCCTTTGTAATAGCCCATCAATTATCTAAAAATTAAGTTATCAAATATCTCAAATCGTTTGTTAATGTCATAATCCCAATGGTGTTAAGATATATTAGATAATTAAATTCCCTTAAATTAAATCCTAATCACAAGCTCTCTCCCTCATTGTTTCATTTCTTGGGTCTTCCCATCCTTTAGATATAGAGATTGCAGCTCCTGTTATTGGTATTTGCCTTACCAAATCACTTCCATTGCAATAAATTTCATAATCCTGACATTGAGTTTCATTGCATATAGCTTTTGTCCAGGAATGAGTATAATCATATTCAGATGATGAATTAGAATTATAAAAATTAAATCCAGAGATATTAAAGGATAGAAGACAAATTAAGAAGATCAATGCTATTATTAATAGTATTAGTTTTGCTGTGTTCTTCATTTTTTGCTTTTGTTTTATTTCTTTTTTCTACCATTGTAGGTTCTTTTTTAAAGAACCCCATTTTTAACATATTTATCCCCCTCTTTTTGAAAAAAATAATGTCTTGCTTTCATGAATTCTTCTATTGCATTTGCCCAATTAGGACTATAATATAAATTCATAATTCTGGCTGGAGTTAATAGGCCCACTCCATCCAATATATCATGTATTAAATCTTTCAATGTCTTTTCCCCTATTTCAGGAGGATTATCTTTAAGAATTTCATCTAATTTTTTATTAAACTTCTCACCTGGGAAATTAGCAGGATATTTTTTCATCTCCTGAACAATCTTCTCTACATCTTCTGTTTTCTTTTCTGTAGGATGCCTGAGATTTCTCATCCAATCCCTATGATAACCATTATATTTTGCTTTTACTTCTGGTCTTTCAAAGTACTCTTCCATATATTTTTTTCTATCTTTTGTCTTCAATACTTTTTCTTCCATTTATCTCTTCTCCTGGACTCTCCCAAAACTATGGCAAACATCATCAAACATCCATTCACAAAAAATATATAAGCCTTTTCCAAAGTTGTCATGCAAGACAGACATTCTTGGTTTTACACCCCTCATCTCTTTGAAAGGACTGAGTGGAGAGACATGCGGAAGCAATTTGTATCTTGAGGAAGTTCTAGCAATCTTTAAAGCTCCTTCTTCTCCATATCTTGCTATAATATATGGATTTTTTTCTAGTTCTTTTGGAAGTTGCTCTCCAGTTTTAAAACCAGAAGCCACAAATTTTACTAGAGGGTCATTTTCCATTAATCTTTTTACTAAAGAATCCTCATTCATGACCAATCTTCCATTTGCTATTGTAGGATTATATTCAATAATAAGTCCGCCACTTATTTCTTTATTTGATTTTGGGATGTATAGATTTCCGCTGAATTCAAGGAGCCAGTCATTGATTGGTATATTAATAATTTTAGACTCATACTCTCCATTTGGATTTTTCCAGGCATCCTTAAGCAAGGAAGCAATTTCTGCAGAAGAAGGTCTTTTCAATCCTGCATTATTAATATTTTCTGCAATCTTTCCATAACATCCCCTGTATGCAGGATATTCAAAACTTATTTGTTTTCTTTCATGAGGGATTTCTCTTAAATAAGTTTTGCCTATATATATTATCATTTTATTTCTTCTTTTTCGAATTCTTAATTGAATTAATTATACCTTGATAATTCTCGAACATCTTTATCCTCTTATTAAATTCTGCAGTATCTTTTATAATGTAAGGTAAAAGGAGTCTTGGAAACAGAGATGGTTTATTATTCTCATATATATAAATCATTGAAATGTCTTTTCCAGCTGCAGGCAAGGAATTCCATTTTATTGTTGCGTGATAGACCGCTTTTTCATTATCCTCCTTGATAACCATTGGTTCTGAAATAAATCCATTGTATCTTACAATCTTTCCATCAATATTATAATTTCTTGCGCATCCTACAAGAGAAATCAATGCCAATGCTCCAATTTCTAATATGTTTGTTAATTTGTTCATTTTATTTCTTAACCCCTAAAGAATTAAGTCTATCATAACAAAATTGATAATTTTTATCACCTGGAAAATATGTTTTATTTATCTTCATTATTGGCAAACCAACTCTATTAGGTACAATCCCTCTTTCTTCTATTCTATCCATTTTACCATTCTTGTCATCATCAAAACCATACAAGCTAACTGGATTTTCTTCAAGTTTAATAATATAATCAGAATTGTTTAATTTAATTTTATCTGAAGTATCTTTTCCTAATGTGAGTATACCCGAAACTAAACCAACAGCCAGAATACTCTCAAACCAATATCTTTTTACAAAATTTTTTACTTTATTGGATAGTTCCATTTTTTTTGTGTTTGTTTAATTTATTACCTTTAATAAAAAATATAAATGAAGAAAGGAGAAAGACTAAATAAAAATAAAAAAAGAAAAAAGGAATTTAGTAGTAACTTTCTCCGAATTCTTCTGACTTTTGTGGTTTTCTTCCTATTAATACAATCAAGACAACCAGCAATACCAAAAAGATTATTGCCAACACAACTGTCAAAACAACAATTGGGTTTACAGCTTTTCCTTCAGCTCTCAAGTTAAGAGTAACCTTGTCAACTAGTTTTTCATTAGAGAAGACATTAACATCGAAGTTATAATCTCCTTCTAATTTAGCCTTAGCAGTTACTGTAACTGTCTTGCTTGAACCTGCTGGAACAGCAACAACAGCACTATCAACGCTTGAAGAAATTTCTCCACTTGATTCTGCAATAACTTTGTATACCATTAAACTGTTTGTAGGGTTAACGATTAACAAAGTGTACTCAGCATCCTGGCCAACTGCAACTGTTTTTGATGTGCTTGTTACGATGACATTCTCAGGCAAATTGTTTTCTATAGCAACTTGTCTAGCGAAGTTTCCTACTACCTTGTCGTCTGAAATAATTCTGACTTCAAGAGTGTAGATTCCAGCTTTAGCAGAGTAAGGAATCTCCAAAAAGATTCTTCCACTAACTGTATCTGTTTCTTCATCATCATGGCAACCACTTGTGCAACTGTCTAATTCTTGTGCAACTAAATCTCCGAAATAAGCAGTATTTTCAACTCCTAAAGCGGAAATTCCAACAGTTACATAGACATCATCCAAATCATTGTATCCAAGGTTTTTCAATAAGATATCAACTGGAATTGTTTCACCAGCATCAATTGATTGAGAAACTACTATAGACTTAACAACTGCATTGTCTAGAGGCCTTTCAAGTCTCAATAAAATATCCTTGTATTCTGATTCTAAATTCTTATCATCACTCTTTATTGTGATGTCAAGAGTTATGTCATCAGCTAAGGAATTCTTGATTTCAGAAGGCACTTTCATTGTAAAAGACTTAGTTACTGAATAACCAGCTTCAACAACGAACTCATTTGTGGTGTAATCTTCATCTTCTAATTCTGCTTCTATCACTACATCAGATGCACTTGCATTAGCTATGAAACTAACTTTAATAGTTACTGTTTCACCAGCTGTAAGACTTGGGTTGTTAAGGACATTTGTCCCATCAACTTCAATTGTTATACATCCTGCAATAGGAGAGTCAGCCGGACTAGTCCTAAGTGTTCCACAGCACTCACAGTCAACGTCACTTGTAGGTGTACAAGGACTTGTGGGTACACAAGCACTAACTGTAGCAACCAAAAACAAAGCCATTGCGATTGTACAAAGAGAAACCAAAATTTTCTTTGTATTCATTTTTGCTCTCATTTTATTTAATTATGTAGAAAGTTTTTTTCTACATTATTATTAGGTTTTACGTACTTTATAAAGTTTGTCATTGTAGTAATTCAATAGTTACACCACCGTTACTCCCTGTCCGGACAACAAATGACAAATTCTTATTATTACTAATAAATAAAGAAACTAATGTTACTAAGTGTCAGGAAAAAAAGGAAACACAAGAGGTTTAAACCCCCTGTGTTATAAAATTAAAAACTTAATAACTGAATATTATCGCTTGTTGCTGCAAAATTTTTAGCAACAATGAACTGACACCCTGCGTCTTCTGCAGATTCTATGATTGAGCTTGTAACTGTCCCATCCAAAACTATTGCGTAAGGCTTTTCATTTACTCTTCTAAGACTCCCACCAAATCCTCTTGCAGAAATTTCTCTTATTTCTTTGAGAGATTCATCCAAAAGAATTGCTTTTCCTGAATCTTCATTTTCTTTTAGGATTTTTTTTAGCTTTTCTTTTTGTTCTTCACTCAATTCTTTTCTTTTTGAAGGGTTTTCACTTGATTCTTTTTTTTGCATTCCTTCTCTTTTGAGAAATTCATTCAAAGGTGTTCTTCTCCTGAGAATCATAAGGATTTCTTTTCCTGCTAATTCCTCAACTTCTTTTCCATCAGGTGCAACAACAATATAATCAATGCTTGCATTGTCAGCTACATTTTGTATTATAAGCTTTCCACCCCTGTCTCCATCAACAAAAAGAGTTATTTCTTTTTCCTTTGCAAGTTCTTTTATTGCATTTGGAAGTTTTGTTCCATTCATTGCAATAACATTATTTACACCAGCTCTCAAAAGATTTACAACATCTGCTCTTCCTTCAACCACAATTATATCTCTTCCAGATAAATTTCCACATGGAAGTTTTTCTTTACCATATTCTTGAATGTTTGCAGTCTTTGCAGAATCTTTTATTTCATTTGAGATTTCCCTTGAGTCTGTTGAGCCTTTTATCTCAGACATTAGTTTTTTAGCTCTTTCAAGAATGTAATCCCTCTTGCTTCCTCTGACATCTTCTATTCTCTCAACTTCAATTTGAGAGTCACTAGGGCCCATTCTTTCTATTGTCTCAATTGCAGCAGCTATCAAAGTTGTTTCAGACTGGTCAAGAGCAGTTGGAATTTTTATTTTTCCAGTTGTCATCTTGTCCCTTCTATCCAAATCCACTTCAATTCTTCCTATCTTCCCTTCTTTCTGCAATTCTCTCATTTCTAGCTCAGCACCAAGCAAACCTTCTGTTTGCCCGAATATAGCTCCGATTACGTCGGGTTTTTCTAAAGCTCCTTCAACTGTAAAATTCGCATGTATCATGTATTTTATTGATACTGGACTTATTTTTGCCATTTTTTCCTATTTATTTAATTTCTTTGCATTTAACTGAAACCTAAGGTTTCATATTTAATCTTTCTAGAAAAATACCGCTAATTATAGCACTCCACAAAGGCATAAAGCCTACCTAAGCATCCTTAGGAATTTTCTTACTCTCAATTTCACTTAAGTCAACAATAATCAAGTCGACTTTAATACTATCGAATTTGAATGTGATGTGATATCGTGATAATAATTGAATACGATACTTTTCAGATTTATACAGTTTAGGCGGTTTTTAAAGCTTTCTTATATGTCAGTATCTCCGAAACAAAAGACAAAATGAGGTGGGCGTAGCCACCTCATTAT
>CAYNWY010000008.1:0-15787 GCA_964401065.1 Candidatus Woesearchaeota archaeon | reverse complement strand
ATTCAGGTAAAATTTAAAAGTAAGATGTTTCTTTATTCTCTATGGAGCCACTGATAATTGTTACTATTTTCATAGGTTTTTTCTGCACTTATCTTATTATGCCTTTTTGGATAAGAAAGGCTAAACAGATAGGACTCGTATGGGAAGATATGAATAAACCTGAAAGAGAAAAAAATGTTGCAGGTTCTGGAGGAATAATTGTTGTTATTGGAGCAATAATTGGGATTTTTCTTTATATTGCAATCCAAACCTTCTATTTTAAATCCTCAGATGGTATATCTATACAATTATTTGCATTGGTAAGCACACTGCTTTTAGTTGCAGGTATAGGATTAATAGATGATTTATTCGGATGGAAAAGTGGTGGGCTTTCAAAACGTACAAGAATTATACTAGTTTTATTCTCTGCTGTTCCCTTAGTAGTTATTAATGCTGGAGAATCTACTATGATGGGTATAAATCTTGGAATATTCTACCCATTATTAATAATTCCTTTAGGTGTTTTAGGAGCAACAACAACTTTTAATTTCTTGGCTGGTTTTAATGGGCTTGAGGCAGGACAGGGGATAATAATTCTATCTGCACTTTCAATAGTAATGTACCTAACAGGAAATTCCTGGTTAAGTGTTGTTGCATTATGCTTAGTTGCCTCTCTTCTTGCATTTTATATATTTAATGCCAATCCAGCAAAAGTCTTCCCTGGAGATGCTTTAACTTATTGTATAGGTGCTTCAATAGCTGCAATTGCAATTCTTGGAAATTCTGAAAAGATAGCATTATTCTTTTTTATACCCTATTTAATTGAAACTGTCCTCAAATTAAGAGGTAAGCTAAAAAAAGAGAGCTTCGGCAAACCTAACGCAGATGGAAGTCTTGAAATGCCTTATGATAAGATTTATGGGCTAGAACACCTAGCGATATTCCTCTTAAAAAAAATAAAACCTAGCAAAAAAGTATATGAAAATGATGTAGTTTATTCCATAAATCTATTCCAGATTCTTATAATTCTTATAGGATTTGCTTTATTTGTTTTATGATAAACTAAGGTTTTTAAACGGTGTTTCTTTTAAATTTCGATGAATATTCATGACATAAAAGAGCAATCTAATAAGATTTTTCAATTTTTGAAACAAAAAAAAGTTTTAACAATATTAACCATAGTTCTTTTAATAGTTATAATTGGTTTTACTGCCCATATAAGAACAAATAATATTCCAACATTAAAAGATGTTACAACAGGTGAATATCTTACAGCAGATTTAGATGCATTCTATTTCTTAAGGCTGGCTGAAATCCTGGATCAAAATGGAAGCTATCCTGAGTATGATGTAATGAGATATCCGTTACTTAAGCTCCCGTTTAGTAATGAGCTTTTACCTCATGCACTTGTATTCCTACATAAAATATTAAGCCCTATTTCAAGCAGCATGACTTTAAGATACATTGATGTAATTTACCCAGTGATATTCTTTATTTTGGAGGTGATTGTATTTTTCTTCTTAATACTTAATCTCACAAAATCCAAAATTGCTGCATTATTATCAAGCTTCTTCCTTGCTATAATCCCTGCCTATTTATTCAGAACAATGGCAGGAGTCTCAGATCACGAACCCATTGGAATGTTTGCTTTCTTCCTTGCCCTTCTTTCATTTGCTATTTCCATGGAAAGAATTGAAAAGAAAAATTCCTGGAAAGGGGCAATCGCTTTGGGAATTATAACTGGTTTTTTTACAGTATTTAATATTGCTGCTTGGAGTGGAGTATCAACATTTACCTTATTAATAATACCCCTCACAATATTCCTGCTTTGGATAACAAATAAGAATCGGGATGAGGAAGGGAAAAGCAATTTTAGAGAATATTTGTTATTTTACATATTTTGGGTAATCTCTTTTGTCTCTTTAGGATTTATTTTTTCCTATCCTCTTAATGCAATTTTAGGGTTAATCCTTAGTCTAAAGGGAATAATAGTCCCAATTGTGTTAGTTTTCATAATAATAGATTATCTTCTTGCTCACTTAAAAAACAATAGATTAAAAGAAATTGGAAAGTATAGGATAGTCGTAAGTTTGGTTTTGACTATAATAGTTCTTATTTTAATGAGCTTAATACTTAACCAAAACCTAGGCCTTTCAATATCAAATATTCTCTCAAGCATATTGCGTCCGTTTGGAGGTGGAAGGACTGGATCAACTGTAGCTGAGAATGCTCTTCCTTATACAATAGATATAATAGGCCAGATTGGCAAAGCATTCTTTTGGTTATTCTTTGTCGGGACATTAATTGTTGGAATTGATTTTTCAAAAGGAATTGGAAAAAAGAAAAATAAAATTCTATTTTCATTTTTATGGATATTAATGATATTTGGGGTATTATTTCATAGATATTCTACAGGTTCTATATTTAATGGAGATTCCTTCATAAGCAAATTCTTTTACATAGGAAGCATTCTTCTTTTTGTTGGAACATTTATCTGGATGTATTTCAAGGATAAGATTGAGACAAAAAGTGAAAATATTATAATTCTTCTTTTCACTTTTTTTATGGCGCTTGCAGGTATAAGTGCAATAAGACTGCTTTTCATACTCACTCCAGTTGTATGTTTTGTATCTGCCTATGCTTTAATAAAGGTATATAGATATGCAAGAGATAGCAAAGAAGATATTCTCAAAGTAATACTTTATGCAGCTCTTATTGGAGCAATTATAATTCTTTTATTTACTTCTATGGAGTATATTAAATCTATCCAAGCACAATCTTCTCAGATTGGCTCTTCTGCAAATGAACAGTGGCAATATGCTATGGAATGGGTCAGAGAAAATACATCCCCTGGAGAAGTATTTGTTCATTGGTGGGATTATGGTTATTGGGTTCAATATATGGGAGAGAGGCCAACTGTTACAGATGGGGGACATGGAAACGGATATTGGGACCACCTGATAGGAAGATACCTTCTTACCACCCCGAATCCAAATAGTGCACTAAGCTTTATGAAAACACAGAATGTTTCTTATTTATTAATAGATCCAACAGACATAGGAAAATATCCTGCTTATAGCAGTATTGGAAGTGATACGGAAGGAAGCGATAGATATTCCTTTATCCCAGCAATGGTTTCTAATCCAAATCAGATTCAAGAAACAAAGAATGGGACAATAAGAATTTACAATGGAGGGTTTGGATTAGATGAAGATATAATATACGAGCAAGAAAATAAAACAACTATTTTCATTCCAATGCAAAATTCTGGTTTAGGTGGAATAATTGTAGAAGAAGAAAATAATAAATTTCAACAACCTTTTGCTGCATATATCTACAATGGAAACCAAATAAATTTACCAATTAGATATCTTTATTACAATGGAACACTCTATGATTTTAAAAACGGAACTAATTCTTTAATATATATAATTCCTCAAATAAAACAAACTAACACTGGGATTCAGATAGATGAAAAAGGGGCCTTAATGTATCTTTCCCCAAAAGCTTCAGACAGTCTGATTGCACAATTATATTTAATGAATGACCCATTAAAGAAGTATGAAGGGGTTGAATTAGCTCATTCTGAACCAGATTCTTTGGAAACCTATATTGAAATGTATAGTAATAAAGATTTGAATGAGTTCTTTTATTTTAATGGGATTAGAGGCCCACTTAAGATATGGAAAGTTACTCCTCCTAAAAATATAATTGCAAGACAAGAATTCTCTATGACTTCTGGAGAGTTTGCTGAATTGGATAACATAACTTTTGTAAAATGAAATTGAAAGAAAAAAAGCTTAAGATAGCACTATTTTTTCCTTGGATAAAGAGCAAAGGGGGGGCGGAGAAAGTATTGCTTGAAATTATGAAAATTAAAGAATTTAAATTTGATTTATATACTTGGGTTTATGATGAAAAAAACTCTTTTAAAGAATTTAAAGAATTCAAAATTAATGTAATGGGCCCAAAAATAATGAGGAAGATTTCTAAGATGAAACTTTTAAGAGGATTATTCCTCCCCCTTAGCATTTTTTCTAAAATACCTCTTGAGGATTATGATTATTTTTTAGTTTATACTTCTGGAACGGGGGAATTTATTACATTTAGAAATTATAAGAAAGGAAAGACTATCGGGTATATAAATACAATTCTTAGAGATGCCTATCCAGAAATTGTAGAATGGAATATGAAAGATAGATATAAAAACATATTTTCAAAAGCCATATACCTCTTCTCTGTAAAAGTTTATAGAATTTTTGAGAGAATAGCTTGGAGAAGAATTGATTTTCCGATATTTATATCAAAAGAGGGGCTAAAAAGAGCTGAAAAACAAGGACTTTTAAAAAATAAAGAACCAAGAGTAATTTATGTACCTGTTGATTTGAATAATTTCCTTAAACTCCCCTTAAACAAAGGAAATTACTTTTTGTACATATCTCGTTTCAATTCTCCAAAAAGACAGGATTTGCTCATAAAGGCTTGGATAGAATTTTCTAAAGAATATCCCCATGAAAAATTAATTTTATCCGGGGGTTTGGAGAATAAAAAATATTTTAAATATATAAAAAAACTTGCAGGGAATGTTAAAAATGTCGATGTAAAGGAAGGATTAGATAATGAAGAAATATTAAAATTATATGAAAAATCCAAGGCAGTTATATTTATTCCTTTTTTGGAGGACTTTGGAATTGTCCCTTTTGAAGCATTAGCAGCAAGAAAACCAATTATTGCCGTTGATAGAGGAGGGTATGTTGATTTAATAAAAAACATAGCACAATATTATCCTATTAAAGAAGTAGAAGATGAAAAAATATTTATTAAAAATATAGTAATCTCTCTGAAGAAGTTTATGCAATCGAAAATTACACCAACAAAAATAAATGTAAAAGAACTAAGCCCACAAATTTTTAAAAAGAAGCTTGGAGAAGTATTTACATGAAAATGGGGTTCTTAGAAACAACTCCATGTGAAGATACACATGTCGTAAGAACCTACAATGGTAGAAAAAACATGAAAAGTAAAAACAAAGAATTAGTCTCTGTTACAATCCCCACCTATAACTCTGAAAAAACATTAGGACAATGCCTCAATCTTGTTAAACAGCAGTCTTACAAAAATATAGAGATAATAATAATAGATAGTTATAGCAAGGACAAAACTATAGAAATTGCAAAGAAATACAAGGCAAGAATTATTCGGTGTAAAGGAAAACTTCTAGAAGCAAGAATTGCAGGAGCGAAGGCAAGCAGGGGAAAATATGTTCTATTGCTAGATTCTGATCAAATGTTAGAGAAGACTGCAATTGAAAGAGCGGTTAATAAAATGAAAGATTACGACAGTTTATGGTTTTGGGAGAGAGCATATAACAGAAAAAAGTGGTTGCCTTCATTATATGATGCAGACAGGATGCTTGTTCAAACCTATTGGAAACCGGATGAAGATATTGTTTTGTCAAGGTTTTTTAGAAGAGACTTGCTTATAAAAGCATACAATAAGATACCTAAAAAGTACATAAACATATGTGCCGCTCAAGATCATATAGTTGCTTGGTATGAATTTAGACAACTCACAAAAAGGAATGGGATGATTGAAAATGCAGTCGAACACATAGAGCCAGATAGTTTAAAAGCATTATTTAAGAAACAATGGAGATGGGGAAAGACAACAAAAGATTTTTACAAAACCGGACTTTATAGAGAATTAATAACAAAAAAAGATAGTTTTAGAAGAGTTAAATTCAAACATTTAAAATGGAGCATTAAAAGCTTTATCTTACGAATTCTAAGAGGGATTCCATATAAATTGGGATATTGGTTTGGATGAATAATATTTTTTTGATACTTTCTATCTATAGGATTTTTTATAGAAAATCTTAAAAAAGGCTCTCTATTGATAGTTTTATACAAATTTTACGGAGAAAAAATGCATTACGGACGAATATTAAAAAACTGCAGAATGTGCAATAGTGAAAATATTTACAAATTTCTAGACTTGGGATTTGCACCGCCATCTGATGCAATTCTAACAAAAGAGGAACTCTCAGAACCTGAACTTCAATTCCCTCTAACGGTTTATCAATGTCAGAATTGTGGGCTTGCCCAGCTAGGTTATGCTGTAAATCCAGTTTTAATGTATGGAGAAAAGTATAGGTATGAATCTTCTATAACTGAAACAGGAAGAAAACATTTCCATGAGATGGCAGATTCAATATGCGATAAATTCAATTTAAGCCCGGGTTCTTTTGTGATTGACTTTGGAAGCAATGTTGGTGTGCTTTTAGAAGGTTTCAAGATAAGGAATATGAGGATTTTAGGAATTGACCCCGCTCCAAAAATAGTTAAAATCGCCAATGAGAGAGGAATTGAAACCTTACAAGAATTTGTAAATCAAGAAGTTGCCTTAAAAGTTGTTTCTGAGAGAGGAAAGGCAAAAATAATTGCTGCCACCAATGTATTTGCACATATTGATGATAAAGAGGAATTAATGCAAAGTGTAAAAATTATGTTGGATGAAGACGGAGTATTTATAATTGAAGCACCTTATTTTGTAGATTTGATTGAGGATATGGAATACGACACAATTTATCTTGACCATTTAGAGTATCTTTCAATAAAACCGTTGGTTAATTTTTTCAAAAGATATGATATGGAAGTTTTTGATGTGGAAAGATATGAGATACACGGAAAATCCATACGGGTTTTTGTATGCAGAAACGGGCAAAGAAAAGTCTCCCAAAATGTCCAGGAACTTTTAGATTTAGAACAAAATAAAAAGATTTATGAAAAAGAAACTCTGGACAAATTTGCAAAAAAAGTCGAACAACATAAAAAAGATTTTTTAAACTTATTGAGAGAATTAAAAAAGCAGGGTAAAAAAATAGTTGGAATTAGCTCTCCCGCAAAGGGAAATACACTATTGAACTATTGCAAAATTAACACAGATTTAATTGATTATATGACTGAGAAATCCCTGATAAAGAGGGGATTATACACTCCAGGAATGCATATCCCTATAGTGGGTGATGAAAAACTTTTAGAAGACAAACCAGATTATGGAGTTATTTTTGCGTGGAATTTTGCAGATGAAATAATAAAAAATCATCAAGAGTTTTCAAATTTGGGGGGGAAATTCATAAAACCTATCCCAACTCCGACAATTATAGATAAAACAGAAGAAAATTGGGGATTTAAAGTAAAAAAAATAAACCCCGTTTTTATTGATGAAAGAGGAGAAATTTCAGATTTGTTAAATAATCCCATAAACCACGTTGGATTGATAACCACAAAAGCAGGAGCAGTCAGAGGAGAACACTATCACAAACTTTCTACCCAGTATTCTTACATTCTCTCTGGAAAATTTGAAGTTTTAATTGCCCGCGTAGATAATCCAAAACAAATTAAAAAAATAATCTTAAATGCAGGGGAGATAGTAACAATATCCCCAAGAACCATACATAAATTCAGAGCAATTGAGGACTCTGTAATGGTGGATATGATTTCTGAATCAAGAACAGGTACAAATTATGAAACAGATGTTGTTCGGGTGAAAATAGAAGAAAACCAGGAAAAATAAAAATGATTAATCCAATGATGTTTGAAGTTTCTGCTGCAATTATTATTGATTCTAAAAACAGAGTTTTACTTCAAAAAAAAGATTCTGGTTATCCTCTTGGATCAAATAAATGGAGTCTTTTTGGAGGAAGGATTGAAAAAAGCGAGGATACTAAAAGAACTATTCAAAGAGAGATTAAAGAAGAAGGAGGAATGAATTTTAATGAAGAGAAAATAAGATTTTTTGATAGATTTTTATTTGAGGGAGATTTAAATGGAAAATTATTTAAAATAAATCATTATGTCTTCTTCATAGAGTTTAATAAGAAAATTTCCGAAATTAAAATTGGAGAAGGGGTTGGTTTTGCTTTTTTTGAAAAGAATGAATTGGAAAAATTAGATTTAATGCCACCAACAAAAAAGATATTGGAGAAATTCTTTAATAAAAATGATTCCAGATGCAAATTATGGTTTCCAAGAAGGGAAAAATTATGATTGTAGTTAAAAAATTCAATTTTATTAGTATACTTAAAAAAATCAACCCAGGAATAATTTTAAGAGGTTATTCTCTTTCAGATAAGTTAAATATTCTTTATAGTTTATTTTTACTTGGGCCAATGCGAAAAATAGGAATTACAAAAAAAGAAATTTTAATTACTATGAAAAGTAATGAAAGCATATTAATTTGTGGAGATAAGTCAATCCATATAGCAAAACCAGATTATGAAAAATCTTTAAGAAAATATTTTGATTTGAAAGAGGGTGTTTTTATTGATGTGGGGGCAAATCTTGGAAAATACACAGTTCTTATGGCAAAGAAACTAGGAAGTAAAGGAAAAGTTATTGGAATAGAGCCTGAAGAACACACAGTAAAATTATTAAAAAGAAATGTTGAGATAAACAATTTGAAAAACGTTTTTGTTATTGAAAAAGCCTGTTCTAATAAAAATGGCAAAAGCACATTATATTTAGAAGACACCATTTACAGCGGGGGGTTGCATTCTCTCAAAAAATATGGCCATTATATTAAAGAAAAAATAATTGATGTTGAAAAACTTGATTCGATTGTCTCAAGACTTCAATTTAAAAGGGTGGATTTAATAAAAATCGACGTTGAGGGTGCAGAATTGGGGGTTCTTCAAGGCTCACAAAAGATTTTAAAAGATTATCACCCTAAGATAATATGTGAATCTCAAGATGAAGAATCTGAAAAAGAAATCCGAAAGTTACTTAAAAAATTTAAATATAATGTAAAAAGGATTGATAAAGAAAATATTTTTGCTTATTGAAATTAAATGGAAAAAATAAAAAGTCAACATATTATTCTCAAGGAGAAGGAACATTAAACTGAAGTATACAAAACTTAAAAAATATTTTAATTATCTCGGTTTTACTTTTTGATACCAAGAAATTGTTTCTTTCAAACCCTCTTCTAATGAAAGGTATTCTATATTTCCAAGGTATTCTCTGAGCCTAACAATATCAAAACATCTTTTTAATGCTCCTTCTGGCTTTGTTGAATCCCAAGAGATAACCCCGCCATATTTTGTTAATCTTGAAATTGTCTCTACAATCTCTTTTATGGATGTACAGGTTCCTGTACCAATATTAAGAGGTTCTTCAGAATCATATTTTTCTATTGCCATAACAATCAATTTTGCTGCGTCTTTAACATATAAAAATTCCCTTGATGCTTTTCCAGAACCCCACACCTTCACTTCAGAGAGATTCTCTTTATTTGCATTTAAGAATTGAGCAATTAAAGAGGGAATAATATGAGATTTTTCTGGCTCAAAATTATCTCCAGGACCATAAAGGTTGGCTGGTATTAGGAATATAGAATTAAAATTAAATTCTTTTCTATAATATTGGGATTGTGCTAGAAGAGCTCTATTGAACAAACCATATGAATCTGCAATTTTTTCAGGACGTCCATTCCAAATAGAGTCTTCTCTTAAAGGAATTTCCGCAGAAGACGGATACATAACCCCACTCCCGATAAGGACGAGTTTTTTAATATTATTTAATCTTGATTGTTCCATTATATTCAACCCCATAATAAGGTTATCATAGAATACTGTTGCAGGGAATTTACTATAGAATCCGATTCCCCCAGTGTGGGATGCCAAATGTATAACAATATCTGCAGGAAATTCTTGAAACATTCTTTCGACATCCTGAACTTTTCTTAAATCATAATCTTTACTTCTCGGAACAAAGATATTTTTCACACTTACTCCCTTTTCTAAAAGAGTCTGCACAACATGAGTTCCAAAAAATCCTGCTCCCCCTGTTACAATAATTCGCTTATCGATTAAATTATCAAAATTACAAATTCTACAACAGGCTACTTTTCTTCCAAACTCCATATTTATCTCCAATAAAAAATTTAAAATATAATCTTATATAAATATTGCTATTTCGTAAAATAATCTTTTGAAATTTACCAAAAAATGAGATTCGCACAATAAGTGCCTTAGAAGATTCGGAATTTATTTCTTTAACTAAAGGGATTAGGAGTGGAAAATATTATGAAGCGGATACCTTTAGAATAGATTCGATTATCTCACAGGAAAAACTTAAGAAAAAAGTGAATGTAAAAAATTATTCTGCTGTTAGGAAAGAATTAATAATTTATTTAGATACTATTCGGACAGAACTAAAACTATTCAATTAGTTTGAGATTTTTAGGGTTAAATATAAAAACTTATAAAGTTACCTATTTCTTAATTTTTTATAAGATGAAAATAAAACTGGTCACAACATACCCCCCCACTAGATGTGGAGTTGCAGAACATTCAGAACGTCTTATTAATTCTCTAAAAAAAGTTGGAATCAAACCAGAAATTGTTGATATAAAGAAGCCTCATTCCATGAATCCATTTTATTTTATTGGTTTAGCTAAAGAAGCAGCAAAAGATACATCAAAAAATGATATTATTCACGTTCAATTTCACCTTAGTCTTTTTGGCAGACTTTTCGGAATATTTCCTGGATTTTACATAACTGTTTTTTTAATGTGGCTCAGGTTATTCAGTAAGGCAAAAGTTGTGATTGTAATGTTTGATTCATCAACAAAATCTAGTGCAAAAAGTTTGGGAATAAGAGGTGTAATATTTTTTTATTATTATAGGATGCTTGCTCCTTTTCTGAAATATTTTTCATATAGAATGATTTTTCATTCAGAATACGGGGAAAAAATTGCTTTAAAAGAATGGAAGTTCAACAAAGATAAAATAGACATAATTCCATTTGGCATACCATCGAATATGCAAAAATTAAATAAAAAGATGTGCAAAAACAAATTAGGATATCCTAATAAAAAAATATTACTTGTTTTAGGTTACATTAAAGAAGGAAGAAATTATGAAATGATACTGGAATCTCTAAAAAGATTAGATGAAAATGTGGTTCTTTTGATTGCTGGAGAAGTACAGTTAAAAAAGCACCAAATAATTTATCATAATATTTTAAAAAAAGTTCAAGAACTAAAATTAAATAAAAGGGTTAAAATGTTGGGTTATGTGGAAGAGAAAGATATGCCTGTTTTACTTAATGCCATAGACATAGGAATAATTCCATATAAGAAAGAATTTGGAGATTGGTATTCTGCCACTCTTTCAACACAATTAGCTTACAATATACCCATTTTAGCGACAAATCTCGATACTTTTGAAAATTTAAAAAAACAAAAAAAATGTATAGAAACCTATGATAGAAATAATCTTACGGATTTAACAGAAAAAATAAAAAGTTTGTTATACAACAAATCAAAGATAAATAATCTAAAAACACATTCTAAGAGATATTTGAAAGAGGCTAATTGGGATAGTGTTGGTAAAAAAACAAAAAATTTTTACCTGTCTTTATTTAAATAAATCTTTAAAAATGAACTAGAATAGATAAAACAATGATAACAGAAATATTAAGCAAATTTAGAAGAAATAGAATTGGATATAATTTAGGTAGAAAGGCATTATCCACTCCTTTTATTGTAAACAGTAAAGCATATGATTACATCTATAATAAAAAAATTAAAAAGACAATAGAGAAATTAGAAAAAAGTTATCCATGGGGTGTGGATATTGGAACAACTAATCTTTGTAATGCTGAATGTATAATGTGTCCACATTCGAAACTGAAGAAAATGGGAACAATGGATATGAGATTATACAAAAAAATAATTGATAATTGTCAAAAACTAAGAATAAGGCAGATAAATTTGTCTTTTTTTGGAGAGCCTTTTCTTGACAAGACAATAATAGAAAAAATAAAATATGCTAAACAAAAGAAAATGATTGTTGGATTTTATTCAAATGCTTCTTTATTAACTGAAGAATTAGCAAGGAAGATTGTTGATTCTGATTTAAATAGTATAACTATAAGCTTTGATGGTTATTCCAAAGAAACTTATGAGAAAATAAGAAAAAAATTGAAATTTGACCTCGTTAAGAAAAACATACTTAATCTAATTGGAATAAGGAGGAAAATGAGAAAAGCAAATCCTAAAATCAATCTTGTTCTTGTGGAACTGGAAGAAAACAAAAGCGAGATAAAACATTTTTATAATGAATGGAAAAATAAAGTCGATAGCATTAACATAATTAATATGAGAAACTGGGCAAATGATATCCAAAAAGAAGGAACAAAAGAAAGTTTTCACTTTAATAAAAAAATAAAAAGAAAACCTTGTGCATTAATTTGGATGAAAATGGTTGTGGACTGGAATGGAAATGTTGTTTTATGCTGTGATGATTGGAATCATTCGACAATTCTTGGAAATTTAAAAAAACAAACAATAGAGGAAATCTGGAGAGGGGAAAAATTAAAAAAGATAAGAGAAGCCCATGTAAAAGGAGAATTCTGGAAAATTCCTCTTTGCTCTGGTTGCAATAAAAAGTCTGTATGGTGGATGATAAAATGATAGATGAAATAAAAAGAATAATTAGAAAACTTAATCCAAAAATAATATTTATGGGGTATTTAATTAGGAATAAATTAAAAATTAAATGAAAAAATTAAAAATATGTTTTGCGAGCTTGCATGGTTCTCCTGAATTTTTAGGAGGAAGTAGTTTATTTTATAAAAATTTAATAAATTACATCTATTCGAAACATAAGAATATAAAAATTTCTTGGGTATATTCTGGAAAAGAAAATAGAAGATATCATAAGGATAATGTGGAGTATATTGAATTAAAATCAGATAAATTACAATCTCCCCTATTATTAAGAGAAAATTTTGCTCTTGCTAAATTTTTTGAAAAAAATTATTTTGATGTTATCAATACTTTGACTGGAATGTGGACATATTTTTATAAGAAAAAAGAAAAACAAAAAATTATTCAAACATTTCATGGAACCAGTTATTATTTTAATAAGAATCATCTTGGAAGATTGGGTCCAATTAGGAAAATATTAATGCTTCCTCTACTTAGTATCAATTGGTTAGGGGGTTTACCTAACAAAAAAAATACCAGTAAAATAATATGCGTTTCTGAAAAGGTAAAAAGACAAGTTAATAAATTATATGGAGAAATGGAGAACATTGTTTTCATAAGGACAGGAGTTGATTTAAAAGATTTCAAGATTAGGAATAAAGAAAAGATAAAAGTAAAACTTAGTTTGAATAAAAAAAATATTTACGGATTATATGTTGGAAGAGGTGGATATTGGACAAAAGGATTGGATAGGGTAATAGGGCTTTCAAAAGAAATTTATAAATTAAATAAAAATTATAAATTAATTATAGTTGGAGCAGATTATAAAAAAGTTAAACATTTACTAAATGAGAAATTTATTGTTTATTTTGAAAAAATTGAAAGAGAGAGGATACCCTTTTATTATAATGCATCTGATATTTTCTTTTGTTTATCGAGATATGAAGGAGGAGCTCCGACATTAGTTGTTTCAGAAGCAATGGCGTCTGGGTGTTTAATAGTCTGTGCCAAAAGTGCTGAACAAGAAATACTTGAGAATGAAAAAAATTGTTTAATTATAGATAAATTTGGGGAAAAAGAAGCAAAAAGAATATTGGAAAATTTAAATAATAGAAAAATTATAAAAAATTCAACAGAGACTATTAAAAAAATTTCTCTTGAAAAATGGGGAGAAAAGTATCTAAACGCTCTGATAAATTAAAATAAAACAAGATAAAAGAAAAAATAATCCTTAATTTAGATATAATAATTTATAAAGATAATCCTAGTTAAAATTTAATGAAGATAATTGCTCTTTTTGGTTCAAAAGGATTTGTAGGTTCAGAAATATTAAAATCATTAAAAGGTTCTGGATATGAAGTTTCTGAGATTACTCGTGAAAACTTTGAATCTAATCTAGGAAAAGAGTTTGATTATGTGATAAATGCTGCATGTCCTTCTGCAAGATTTAAAGCAAAAAACTATCCAATTTGGGATTTTAAAGAGACTGTAGAAAAAACAGCTAAAATTTTTTATGAAACAAAATTTAATAAATTTATACAAATTAGCTCGCTTTCTGCACGTTGCCAACCTTATACTGTATATGGAAGGAACAGACTTGCAGCTGAATCTGTTGTCAATGATGGAGATTCTTTAATTGTGAGACTTGGACCAATGTATGGTCCCACATTAAAAAAAGGAGTTCTTATTGATATGTTAAATGGTTCAAAAGTTTATGCTTCAAATGAGAGTAAATATTCATTTACTCCAATAAAGTTTAATGCAGATTGGATTGTAGATAATCTAGATAAAAAAGGAGTTTGGGAAGTTGGATCTAAAAATTCAATTGAGTTAGGGACTTTGGCAAAAAAACTTGGGCTAAACATAGAATTTGAAGGAAAAATAGATCATCAAGAAATTAAAACAATCCAAAAAGATTATCCAGATGTAAATTTAGTTTTAGATTTTATGAGAAATTACAAGGAGCATAATAATGAAAAATAAATTTTTCAACGATACAAAATCAGGGGATTTTGCATAATGGAAGAAAATAGAATAAAATCTTGCAGAGTTTGTGGAAATAAAAAATTAATTCCTTGTATAAGCATAGGAGAGCAATATCTATCTTCTATTTTCCCTGAAAATTTAAATTACAAAAATGAATTAAAAAAATCTCCTCTTGAAATTGTTCAATGTTTAAAGACAAATGATAATGAATGTGGAAGTCTTCAATTAGCTCATGACTATGATCTTTCAGAGATGTATGAACATTATCCATATACAAGCAGTTCTAATTCATCTATGAAGAGAATTCTTGAGAATGTAGCAAATTGTGGAAAATCTCTAAACAATTTAAATCCGGGTGATACTGTTCTTGATATTGGTTGTAACGATGGAACACTTTTTGACTTTTTTAAGAATGAAGATGTTAATTTAATTGGAATAGACCCTGCTCAAAATATTGAAAGTGTTGTTAAATCTGATAGGCTTATTATGCTCAAAGATTATTTTACAGCAAAGAATTTCAATAAGATTTCAAAAGACAAAGCAAAACTTGCTTTTGGGATTGCTATGTTTTACCATTTGCATAATCCAGTAGAATTTTGTAAAGACGTTGAATCTGTATTAGATGATAATGGTGTTGCAATTATTCAAATGGCTTATCTTCCTGCTATGATAAAGACAAATATGTATGATAATATTGTACATGAACACGCAGGTTATTACGGAACGCAGCATATGAAATGGATTTTGGAAAAAGCCAACCTTGAACTATTTGATGTTGAACTAAATGATGTTTATGGGGGAAGTTTTAGGGTTTTTGCTAAAAAGAAAGATAATCCTAATTTTAAACCAACAAAAAGATTACAGAACACCCTTGAACAAGAGCTAAACGAAGGCATCTTTGAAACCCAAACATATTCTAGTTTTATGAGCAGAGTTAATAGAACAAAAGAAGATTTAAATTACTTAATAAAACAAATAAAAAATAAAGGAAAGAATATTTGGATTTATGGAGCTTCAACAAAAGGAAATACAATTATGCAATTTTGTGATATTGGACCAGATTCAATTGAAGCTGCTGCGGATTCAAACCCATTTAAATTTGGAAAATATATGGTTGGATCAGATATCCCAATAGTTAATGAGAGCAAAATGCGACAGAAAAAACCAGATTATCTATTGGCATTACCTTATAGTTTTGTTGATGCTTTCAAAAAGCGTGAAAAAGAATTGGTTGAAAGTGGGACAAAATTTATTGTTCCCCTGCCTGAAGTTAAGATAATCTAATAAAAGCTTCTCATCACCACAATCCTTTAAAAAACAAGATTAATCT
>CAYNWY010000007.1:0-18381 GCA_964401065.1 Candidatus Woesearchaeota archaeon | reverse complement strand
CTTAACACAAACGAATAATTTATAAACCAACCAAAACTAAAAAAAATAATCTGCGAGCGCAAGCGATAGTAGAATTATTTAATTCTATATCCGCTGTTATCGTTTAGGATGTGAGATGAAATCAAAAACAAAAATATCAAAACAAACTGAAAGAAAAAGTAATTCAAAATTAGTTGAAACAATCATAGCAGGTAAGAAAAATGATTCTTGGAATCAGGTTGTTGGGATTCTTTCCGGGCCACGGAGAAAAAAAGCATGCATAAACCTTGAAGAAATAAATAAAAATTCAAAAGCAGGGGACGTTGTAGTTATTCCTGGAAAGGTTTTATCTCAAGGGGATATTGACAAAAAAATAAAAGTTGTTGCATTTAATTTTTCAGAAAAAGCAAAAGAAAAATTATTAAGTGCTAAATGTGATGTCTCTTATATACTTGATGAAATTAAATCAAATCCTTCTGCAAAAGGGATTAAAATAATAAAAAAATGAAAGTTATAGATGGAAAAAATGCTGTCCTTGGGAGATTAGCAAGTTATGCAGCTAAAGAATCTCTTAAAGGAGAAGAGGTAAAGATAATCAATTGTGAACAGGTAATAATCACTGGGAGCAGGAAATTTATAGAAAAGGATTTCCAAGAAAAAAGGGAAAAGATTGGAAGTGGACAAAAAGGACCAAAAATTTTAAGAGCGAGCGAAAAAATTGTTAAAAGAGCTATAAGAGGTATGCTTCCTGATCACAGAGAAGGGAGAGGAAGAGAAGCTTTTAAGAGAATAAGATGTTATGTAGGGATTCCGCAGGAATTCAAAGATTCCAATAAAATTACTTTTAATAATGAGGATAAATTAAAATATATTCGGGTTAAGGAGATTTCAAAGTGAAAAAAATCATTACATCTGGAAAAAGAAAAACCGCTATAGCAAGGGCAGAAATAAAAGAAGGTTCAGGAAAAGTAACTTTAAACAAAGTTAATTATGAAAATTTTCATAAATTTGATGTTTTAAGAATGAGAGAGCCACTATTGATTGCAGAAAAAGTTCTTGGAAAGGTAAATTTTGATGCAATTATATCTGTTCATGGCGGAGGAGAAAAGAGTCAAATAGAAGCAGCGAGACTTGCACTTGCTAGAGCAATTATTAAATTTTCAGAATCAACAGAACTTGAAAAAGAATTTTTAGAATATGACAGAAATCTCCTTATTGCAGACATAAGAAGAAAAGAAGCTTATAAACCAGGGGATTCAAAAGCCAGAAGAAAAAGACAGACTTCTTACAGATAAATTGGTTTTCTATTGGAAATGTAATTAATGTTAAATTTGGTATAAATTATATTTGAGCTGTTGATGATAAGTATAATTTGATTTTATATTCTTCAAAGGTTTTATAAATAATAAAAGACAACATATTTTATGGCAAAAAAGAAGAAATTAAGCCTAGAAAAGAAAGAAGTGTGGATGAGAATTCCCATCTTTATTATATCTGGATTTATTTTAGAGGCCTGGGGATTTTTTATATTAATTTTTGCTCTTGTACAATTTATATTACTTCTTGTTGAAAATAAAAAGAACAAAGAATTGCTAAGAATGTGCAGTGTTTATTTAATTCAGCTTTATATTTTTATGAAATATGTCACTTTCTTATCTGATAAGCGGCCTTTCCCATTTGGAGATTTGGAAAGGGAAATTGAAAAAAATAAATAATTACTTCTTTTTTAGTATTTTATCTAATTTATCTTGAACGTGATTAAATAAGGTTGTGGAAACAAGAGGCGGGTGCTTTCCTTCATGAATTTGCCCATCAAATTTAACCTTGCCAACGTAAGCAAAATTTCTTAAAACTTTCTTTAATCCATTCACAGAAAGATTGTGCTTCTTTGAAAGAGCGGAAAGATTCATATCCTGCTGTAAAAATTCCTCAAATATTTCCTCTATCTCCCTGGAATATTGTGCAGGAACAAGGATTTTATCTTTTAAATTCCATTCATAACCTCTGGGTGCTCTTGACATGTGTTTTCCCTCTGAAAATTTCTTTATCATTCCTTCCTTTTGAACATCTCCTCTATCTTCTTCCCTTTTCTCTTCTCTTTCAAACTCGTGTCCACACTTTGGGCATATCATTTCATAATTTCCTCTATGGGAGATTTTATTTTCTTTAGTTCTTCCCTTGAAATGTGTGTATAAATTTGAGTAGTGGACAAGTCTGAATGCCCTAAAAGTTCCTGTATCTTCCTTATATCTGTTCCGTTCTCTAACAAATGCGTTGCAAAGCTGTGCCTTAAAGTGTGACAATGAACCTCCTTATTTATTCCTGCGTGTTTTGATGCTTTTTGTACTATCTTTTGAAGATTTCTTGAGGATAATTTACCTTTTGGACCAGTAAATAAATACTCTTGATTGATTTTCTTTTGTGATTCTACCTGGTCTTTTAAATCTTCCAAAAGAAATTCAGGAATATTAAACACTCTGTCCTTTTTGCCTTTTCCTTGCGTGACTTTTCCTATTTTTTCTTCAAAATTTAAATCTTTAGTTTTTAGATTAACAAGCTCTGAAACTCTAAAACCACAAGCATACATAAAAGAAACCATGAGTCTTGATTTTTTTGAAACAATTGAATTTATTAAGTTCTTTACTTCTTCTTTTGTTAAAACCGATGGGATCCTTCTTTCTTTTTTTGGACGCTTAATATTTATTGTTATATCTTTCTTCAAAATATTTGAAAAAGCATATTTTAATGCTGAAAGAAAAATTATAATTGTTGAAGAAGAGGCATTATTCAAATTTTCAGAAAGATACTGTTTTATATCTTCTTCTGTTAATGTTTCTGGATTTTTTTTAGTATAATCTAAAAATTTCCTATTACAATCTATGTAATTTCTTAGAGTATAATCTGAATTCTTTGATATTTTAAGTTCTATTTCAAGTTTTTTTAAAAAATCTTCTGGAGTCATAAAAATAATCCCTTCCATATTTTATTCTTAAAAAGAGATTTATTGTCTTTGAAAAGGATAGTCCTTATACCAAGCTCTTTGGCTGGCTTGATATTCCATGTTTGATTATCAATAAACAATATTTCTGAAGGTCTTGTTTTTAATTTTTTAATAAGTAATTTATAAAAAAGGGGGTTTGGCTTTCTCATTCCCTGTTCACATGAAACCAGAACAATATCAAATTTATTATAAACCTCTCTGGGCATAAGTGCTTCTTGAGATAAATACCATTGATCTGAAAAAGTAGCTATTTTGTACCCTCTTTTTTTCAGTTTAAAAGCTTGTTTAAACAGATGTTTATTTGGTAAAAAGTGTTTTTTGTAAGAATTTGCATAGAGTTTTGCTAATTTTTTTTTGGGCGTTTTTAGATTTCTTGAGATAATCTGCAGAGCTTTATTCTTAGATATTTTTCCTTCCATAGCAAGAGAGTAAGTTATGTCAATTGAATCAAAATATTGATCTAAAGAAATGTTTAATTCTTTTGCAATATATTCGTGAATGCCAAGATTTATGTGTCCCATTATTCTTTTTTTAAGAACAACTGTGCTGAGTGCCAATACCCCTCCAACATCAAAAACAACTGCTTTAATTTTTTCACTTTTTTTCATTATTATTTTCTCTTTTTTAATCTATAAAAATTGTACGAACTTCTTTAAATATTTTTAGGGAACTTTTTCGTTAATTCTCTTTGGTTTATTAACATAATAATTACTGCTCCTGCTATAAACCAGGGGCTTAGAACAAAACCAAGAACTATAAACAATATACCCAAAAGTGAAAGCAAGAGAACCTTAACATTAATCATAAAACAAAAAGGCAAAGAGCATTTATAAGAATAGTCTTTTCTAAGACAACAATGCTTAAAAAATTTGAATCTATTATAAAAACATGAGAAAAAAAGAAAGGTGGTTGGACTCTGCCTTGTTTTTATATTTACAATAATTTTTCTTCTAACATATGTAGTTGCCTTTGAGAATAATTATGAAAGAGTCTACCAAACAAACTCCAATCAAGTTACTCAAACCTATAGGACGTATGAAAACACAAAAATAACAGAGGTAACAACCTATAAAACATATGAAAACACAAAAATAACAGAAGAGGTGATAATAACCCCAAAAAGAACTTCACATTCCACAAGCCGGAATGACAGAGCAATTTATTCTTGTTACGGAATACATTGCTCCTATAAAAGAACACCTACCAATATAATACATTACAGCCAGTATGGAACACAAACAAGTAGAAAGAGTTTTCTTGGAGATTATGTTAAAGAATATTCTGCTTATGTAACAAACAGAGGAAGAACAGGTAGGTATTTTACTGTTGTATTTACCCTTGAGGATAAAAATGGTTATGAATTCAGTCAATCTGTAACTCAATACATTAGAAGTGGAGAAAAGAAAAAGTTTGTTTACAAAGATCTTCAGTACGAAAGAAATGAAATTCTTGATTGGGGTTATGAGATTATACCCCAAAGTGCTTAAATGATGCTCTTAAGGCTTAAAATAGGCAATTAATTAAATTTAAAGTCAATTTTTTCATCCTTAGGCAAGATTATGCCTTTTTCATTTAATATTTTTCTCATTTCTTTTCTATACCTAAAATCATGCAACATTTTGTGGTGATTTGGGCAGAGCCCTACTAAATTTTCTTCTGAGTTGTTTTGTTTGTTTTCATCCAAATGATGCAAATATACAACCTTATCAAAACCACAAACAATGCATTTTTTGGTTATCTTTCTATATGTCTCTACATTGAGATTATGCCATTTCTTATAATTATCTGCTTTTGCTTTATCTAAATGAAATACAAAATTATAACATCCTGCGCATAGCCCCTTTGCATGAATAGGCATTTCTCTTTTACATCTTTTGCAAATTAATTTTTTTGGTTTCCAATTCAGTTTTCTATAACAATAATAGCATAATCCGTTTGCGTGATGCTCCTTTTCTTGTTTACAATTTTTACAAATTTTTAACATTTAAAGAGAGGACCATAAATCTATAAAAGGATGTGTACAAACTTCAAAATAATAACGTTCTAACATTCTGAATGTACGAATTACCTACAACGTGTATTGTGCGTAGTTTTAAGGGGTTTTTGGGCTATTTTTGAGAATTTTGCATTAAAATTGAGAGTTTGTAGGAATAATAGACAGGAGTTTTTCCAAAATTGCTTTCGCTTTCTCTGGATTAATAGCCTTCTTAAGAAATTCTTCTTCACTTAGGTTAGCTTTGTTCTTGTCTTTAAATATCTTGGAATTTTTATGCACTAAAAGATAATCAAACACGTCTCCCGGATTCTTTTGGTATTCTTTAAATTGTTCTTCACTAATTAAAACGTATTCATGAAAATCATTTAAAGACACATCTCCATGCCTTTCTAAAAGGGGAAACCATACAGAAAGCTTCCCATTTTCTACATAATGAATTCCTAATTGATTCTCTTCAGGAATCTAAAATAATAAATGGGGAGCCGTCAGGTTCTGAAAGTACTTTCCTTTAATATTATCAATTAAAAGATCATAAAGAGTATGTTCATACGGAATCAGTTTGGGTTTTTCTCTTGTCATTTTTATTTTTTACCTGTTTTGTGCACTTAGGTTAGCTTTGTTCTGCTCATTTCTTTGAACTTTTTAAAGCCCATTGTGGTTTTATCCAATAAACTAGCATAAATATCATCACATCTTAGTAAACTTCTATCTAAAATATATTTGCAAGCCTTATTTAATGCGGAACACATACTCCTTGCATAACCTATTGGTTCTACCTCTTTCATTGATTCATCGGCATCCATTATAATATGGATTCCTGGATATCCGATTTTCTTAGAAATTACAACCCTTGGATAAAGTAATCCTGCTTCTGCAGAGTTTACCTTAAATCCTATAACTTTCCCTTTGTTATATAAAAAATCTCCAAATTCTGCTTCTTTATTTATGTCTTCTAAGACAATTTGTTTTCGGATATTTTTTATGTTCGGGTCTGAATAAAAGATTCCTTCTTTCTTTAAAATAGGTTTAAACTTAGATTGTAAATCTTTCATAGATAATACTCATCACATCTTTTTTTAAGGATTTATGTTAAATAAAATATATCTTGCTTTGGTTGCAAAAATTCTTTAATTTAATTTTTTACTGTGCTTGTGCACTTAGGTTAGCTTTGTTATTCTATCTGTATTTCATAAATCTGTTGAATTATGTGCTGGAACAATAATGAAAACTGTTTAAACAGCCTGTTTGTTCTGTTTTACCGACGAGAAAGAAGATTTAAAATTATCTTGAAAAACAGATGTTTGTGGGTGTTTAAGGAAGTGTTTTTCTTTATAAACAGTCGTTTGAAGCTGTTTAAACAGCCTGTTTTACCTAATTTTTTTTGACAAACAGCCTTTCTATAGGCAATTTATTTTTCTCTTCATGGATTTTATCTATTTAAATAGAGATAAAATTCATATAAAAAACCCTGCTTTTCTCGATGAAAAAACAAAACATTTTTAAACTATCCCTTATACTATATGTTATGTTTGGATGGTTTTCCTGGAAGAAAGAGGATGAAAAGATAAAAGAGGACACAAAAAAAGGTTTTGAATCTGTTAAAAAAGATATAAGTTCTGTAATAGGATGGATAAAACACCTGGATTCTGAAAAAAACTTGCAAAAAAGAGATATAGATTTCCTAAAAAGCGATTTGTCCTCGATAAAAGAAGAGGTTGAAGCATTAAAAAATGTTCTCTCTTTAATGAATGATTTAAAACCCAAACAGCTGTTTAAAACAAACAAACAGGTGTTTAACAAACAGACAGACGTTTATGCTGTTCAAACAGGTGTTCAAACAGGTGTTCAAACACCAAATTTAGACCAATTTTCTGTAACAGAAAGAGCAATATTATGGATTCTATTAAATGCGGATATGAAACTAGGGTATGATGATCTCTCTGCTATACTTGGAAAAGAGAAGAGCACAATAAGAGGACAGATAAATGCTATAAAATCTAAAAGTGAGGGGCTGATAGAAGAGAGTATTGAGAAGAATGGTAAAAAGAGGGTGTTCATACCAGAAGAAATCAAGGAAAAAGTGCTCAAAAAGCAGAAAGTGAGAGTTAGCGAATCAAAAAATTCAAAGAAATAGCAAAAAAATGAAGAAAACGGGTAAAAAGGGGGTTAGTGAAAAAGAAGAACTGGCAAAAAATAGAAAGAAAAACGCCTGAAAGGGGCAAAAGTGAAGCTTATTTGGGGTCAGTTAAAAAAAGAGAAAGTTATTCCTTCAACCGGATAAGTATAGTTAGAGATCCCTAAGCTGCAGAATTGTCGAAAGAGAAGCTACCTTCTTTAGATTTTGAGAGATAAAAAGATGAATTGTTTTGTTATTTATTTTAACTTTCTCGACGGGAATTCCTTTTTTTATAAGGCGCCCAATATAGTCTCTTATGGAGCTCTCAGTAAGGTTTAATTTTTCAGAAAGGTTCTTATAATCTGTGTAACCCTTCTCTTCAGAAGCTTGATATATCGTCGAGAAGACTAAGAGTTCTTGTTCTGTAAGACGTTTAAATTTTAATCGAATCTCTTTTTTTAAGTTATCAAGAGATTCAATCATTTGAACAGCATTGTTTATTGAATCCTCTTTAGGTGAAAATGTATTATTGTACGAACCTTTTTGTGTCTGTTGGTCTGTCTGTCTGTCTGTCTGTCTGTCTGTTGGAACCCCTTGATTTCCTGTGGAAATAGTTAGATTTTGGGGTTTTAAGGGGTTTTGAGGGTAATTTATATTGTTTTGTGTTGGGATAAAGAGTTGTGATGTTAGATTTTTAATTGGTTGTGTTGGAATATTCTCTTTTATGGGGGGGACCTCCTCTTCTTCTTTTCTTTTTGAAAGATCTTTAAGGATGTCACAAATTTCTACTAAACTTCTCCTTGTTTCTATTAAATCTTTACTTAAAAGAAAAACCTCCTTCTTTAAGGAATCTATATCTTGCTTAACTTTAGAAAAAGCCTCTTTTACTTGCTCCATAAAATTTTTAATAATAAGAACTATAAAAAGATTAAGATTGCTAAAAACATATTTAAATCAGAGTATCTTTAGAACAAATCAGTTTAAAGGCTGTTTTTGCTTATAAAAAAGATATGTTTTTTCACTTAATCTCCACCTGCTTCTCTTTGTATAATCTTTTCCTTGGGGGTTTTTTGTTATTTCAGTCACAAAACCCTTTTTCTTCAAATCAATTAAAAGTTTTTTAACAAACCCTTCATCTCGGGCTATCTCCCTGGCTATATGGAAGGTAAATAGGGGTTTGGGGTTTGTAAGATATAGGTGAGCTAAGATTTGTTCTGAAATCTTCTCCTTCTTCTCTTTTGAAATATACATTAAAAAGAAAAGAAATCTATTTTTTTAAAGTTAACTTAAATATAAATTTATTTTTTCTTTGAGGTTTTAAAAGAAGGAAGGGGGATGTGGGGTGGCAGGTTGAGCTCCTCTTCAAATTGGAGAGCCTTAAGGCTGGATTTTCTAAAAATAAGATTAAACACACTCACTCTGAACTCTTCTGGTATCTTTTTATCTTTCCATTGTTTTAAGACTTCTTTTGCTTGTTGTGGCTCTACTGAAACAAGGAGATTTCCGTAAAACTTTAAAATTGCAATCTCTTTCTCATAATTAATAGTGTATTCGAAGCTTACTGCAATAATTTCTTCTGAAGAATTAAAGAGATCAGATTTTATTTCTTTTAAATCAGAAATATCAATGCCAGCAGTTATTTTTAAATCTTTTAGATTATCTGACTTCTTCTCTAAGTCTATTTTTCTAAAGTTAAATCCCACTAATCGCATAAGAAAGTTATTGGGAGTTTATTTTTAAATATTTTGGTGTAGACAGGTTTTTTGTAAAGATAAACAAAAATCTACAGATAATTAAACAGATAAAGCACTTCTAAGAATCTTATGTATAATTTAAATTAAGTCTTCCTCTGAAACAATCATAAAATCCCCAATAGCAATTATTGAGCTATAAGGAATTAGAAATTCTCCTGAAGAAGTCTTTTCTAAATTCAAATTTCTTGTATAAGGAGTAGGATCTCTTATAACAATTCCAATTAATTCTCCTGATCTGGTTTCAAAGGTTATATCTTTAACGAACCCCAACCTCTTACCTTCTTTTGTTACAATCATCTTTCCAACAAGAACATTGAAAGGATTTTTCTCGCTTTGCATATGAGAAATAAAAGTAAATAATTTATAAACTTTTCTGTAAAAATATATAGAGGTTTAAATGGCAGTTTCAACCCTAAATTCAGTAAAAACAAGCTTTAAAATGAAATTAATCGATTTTTTAGAGAAGATATGCAAAAGAAAGATTAAATACATATAGGGTTCTTAATTAAACTATACCCCCTCCCTCTTATTTCCTATGGAAACATTTATAAATAAAATTATTAATTTTTTTATTTTTATTTATATTATAAATTTATATATTATATAGTATATACATCAAATTATATTAAAAATAAAATGTTTATTTTTGATATTTATATTTATCCTTTACTAAGGTTTTTTTGAATCTTTATTTTTCTATTTTTTAACTAAAAAGAGATTTCCATAGGAAATATAGGTGTTTCTCTTTATTAGTGGTTATAATCTTTTATATAAGGACTTCTTTTTTTCCATCGATAACCTAACCGATTTTGCAATTTCCATAGGAAATAGACGTGTGAGGTAAGAGGCATAATGAAATTAGAAATAGGAAAGATATTTGATAACTTTGATGAGAATGGAATTTTTAAGGATAAATCTGTTTTGCAAGCAAACTACGCCCCAAGCGGGATTCCCCACAGAGAAGAACAAATAAAACAAATAGCTTCAATTCTTGCACCGGTATTAAGGGGTGAGAAGACCAGCAACCTGTTTTTGTACGGAAAAACCGGAACCGGGAAGACATTAGCAATGAAATATGTTCAGGAAGAGTTATACAAACGCGTTAAAAAAGATGCAAATTTTAAATTAAAGATAGAATATCTCAATTGCAAATTAAAAAAAGTTTCTGATACTGAATATAGAATTTTAGCCGAATTAGTTAAAAAGATGGGAGGGGAGGTTCCTATGACTGGTTTGCCTACCCAAGCAATTTATAGCAAATTTATAGAAACAATAGATTCAGAAAAGAACCTTATTGTCCTGGTTCTTGATGAAATTGACCAAACAGTTAAAAAGATTTCAAATGATTTTTTGTATAATTTAGTGAGATTAAATTCAGAATTATCAAAATCTCAGATATGCCTCGTTGGAATAAGTAATAATCTTACCTTTTTAGAAGAAATAGACCCCAGAGTAAGAAGTTCTCTTTCAGAAGAAGAAATTCTTTTTCCACCGTACAATGCTTTGCAAATTCAAGATATTTTAAACCAAAGAGCAGGATTGGCATTTAAGGAGGGAATTTTACAAGAAGGAGTTATTCAAAAATGTTCCGCGTTTGCAGCAAAAGGGCATGGAGATGCAAGGAGAGCATTAGATTTGTTAAGGATAGCAGGAGAGCTTGCAGAAAGAGACAATTCAAAAAAAATTCTTTTGAAACATATAGATGAAGCAAATGAAAAAATAGAAAAAGATAAGATCTTGGATACTGTCGTTTCATTACCAAAGCAATTTCAAGTTGTTTTAGGAGCAATAATATATCTTTTAGAAAACCAGAGAGGAAACAACCCCATTTTTACAGGAGAAGCATATGATTTTTATCAGCAACTTTGCATTAAAAACAAACTTGAAGTCTTGACTCAAAGAAGAGTCGGAGAAATAATCCAGGAATTAGACATGTCTGGAATAATTAATGTTAAGGTAATTTCTAAAGGCAGGGGGGGAAGAATGAGAGAAATTAAGATGGCTGTTCCAAAAGAGATTGTAAATAAAGCCAAAGAAATAATAGAAAATTCTTTGAATTATATTTAAAAATGGACACAAAACAACTTTTGAAGTTTTGCTTAGAGAAAGGTTTGTTACTTGATAAAGAAGTATTAAGTTTATTTAATGAAACAGGTGACATAGAATCTGTAAAACTAATAATAGAAAAAATAAAGAATTGTACGAAACAAAACGTAATAACAAAAAACGTTTTCTACGAGAATAAAGAAAAAGTCAATGAATTCCTTTACGAACTTCCACAAAAAAATCAAAAAGAACTTGAGAATCTTAAAATTAAACTGGGGCTTAGTATAGAAATCTCAACGGAAAAGCAATTTTTAGGAAATGAGAATCATCAAAAAAATATTGAAAAATTTGAAGATATTTACGAAAAAAATGAAGATAGTGATGTGATTGTTCTCTCTTCTGTTCCCGCCCCAAATAAGAAAATTGAGGTTCAAGACTTTGTAACTTCTTTTAAAAACAGGTTTATAGAAATGAGGGGGTTTTTACAAAATCATTCAGAGCTAGAAAGTCTTGTTTCAATAAGCAAAATATTTGGTGGTCGTCAGAAGATTTCTATAATTGGGATGGTTTATGATAAATCCGTTACAAAAAACAAGAATATCCTTCTTGAAGTAGAAGATGCTACAGGAAAGATAAAAGTATTAATTAGTAAAACTAAAAAAGAGGTATATGAAAAGGCAGAAAATGTTGCATTAGATTCCGTAGTGGGTTTTAGGGGTTCGGGAAACGAAGAAATTTTCTTTGCAGACGATATAATTTATCCAGATTCAAGTCTTTCCGAAAGGAAAACATCTCCTAAAGAAGAGTGGGCTCTATTTATAGGGGATTTGCATTTTGGAAGTAAACGTTTTATGAAGAACAATTTTCTTAAATTTATTGATTATTTAAATGGAGATTTTCAAAATGAAGGAGAAACTAGAAAAATAAAATATCTTTTTTTAGTGGGGGATGTTGTTACAGGTGTAGGAAATTATCCTAACCAAGAAAAAGATTTAGAAATAATAGACTTAGAAGAACAATTTTTTGGATTAGCAGAGATTCTTAGTAAAATAAGAAAAGACATTAAGATAATTATTTCTCCAGGAAACCACGATGGAGTGAGGTTAATGGAACCACAACCTTTTTTAGATGAAAAATACGCTTGGCCGCTTTATGAGATGGAAAATGTAGTTATTACCCCCAACCCTTCTTATTTAAAGATTGGAAAGAAGACAAATTTCCCTGGATTTACTGTTTTGACTTATCATGGTTTTTCATATCCCTATTATGCAGATAATATTCCTTCTTTGATCCAAAAAAAAGCGATGAATTGCCCAGAAGAGATAATGAAATACCTTTTGAAAAATCGCCACCTTGCTCCTACGCACACCTCAACACAATATTTTCCTCTTGAGAAAGATGGGCTTTTAATAAGAGAGGTGCCAGATATATTTGTTTCAGCTCACACCCATAAATGCGGAGTCACTTATTATAATAATATTCTTGTTATTTCTATCTCTTGTTGGGAAGAGATGACCCCATATCAAGAGAAATTTGGAAATATTCCAGATCATTGTAAAGTTCCAATGTTTAACCTTAAAACAAGGAAAGTTAAAATTTTAGATTTTGAAGATTTAGAAGGGAGCAAGAAGGTTATGGAGGAGAAAAATGAAAACTAGGGAGAGAATAGGTATCGATGTTGATGATACTCTTCTCGATTTTGTAGGGACATATATCTTGTACCATAATCAATCTTATAATACCAATTTGAAAAAAGAAAATTTTAAGTCTTACTCTTTTGATAAGCAAATAGGGGGAACAATGGAAGAAGCAATTAATATGATAAATCGGTTTTATGAGACCGTTTTCTTTAAGGGTGTTTTACCCCTTCCAAATTCAGTGGAGGTAATTAGTTTTTTGAAGCAAAAAAATTATGAGCTATTTATAATAACTTCCAGACCAGATTTTATAAAAGGGGAAACCGAAGAATGGCTTAATAAATATTTTCCGGATAAGTTTTCCAATATTTTTTTCTCATATAATCATTATACCCAAAGAAAGAACGGTGGAAAATCAAAGGCGGAGATTTGTTTAGATAGAAAAATTTCCTTTATGGTGGACGATTCTCTTGAGTATTGTAAGCAATGTTCAGAAAAAGGAGTAGAAGCTTTATTATTTGGTGATTTGCCTTGGAATCGGGATGGTAAATGGGCTGATAAGATAAGGGTAGAAAATTGGTTGAAAGTAGGAGAAAAATTATTAAAATGAACACCCAAGAATATTTTGAAAATCTAAAGAAAGAAGTTGATAAGATATATTCTGTTGCAAGCGAAGCTCGTTCTAAAGGATATGATCCTGTTGGAGAAGTTGAAATTCCTTTAGCTATGAGCATGGCAGAAAAAGTTGTGGGATTAATTTCAACACTATATCCTCAAATGAAAGGAACAGGAATAGCAAAGAGAATCCTTGAATTAGAAAAAGAATATGGAAAGTTAGACACAACCATTGTTTTTAAAATTGCAGAAGAGGTTGCAAAACAGAAATTTTGTGAATTTAAGAGTATTTTAGAAGCGATGGATGCTGGAATAAGGATAGGGTTTGCATATGCTACATTGGGGGTTGTTTCTAGCCCAATAGAAGGATATACTGGATTGAAGATTCGAAAGACTCGAGACGGAAAAGATTACATTGAAGCAAGCTTTTCAGGACCAATTAGAAGTGCTGGAGCCACTGCTAGTTGTATCATTTTAATTGTAATTGATTACTTAAGAGAAACCTTTGGTTTTGCAAAATATGATCCTACATTAGAAGAAACAAAGAGGCTTTATACAGAACTGGAACATTTTCATGAAAGGGTTGCAAATTTACAATATATGCCAACAGAACAAGAAGCACTTTTTTTAGCAGAAAACTTACCAATTCAAATTGCAGGAGAACCTTCTGAAAAGATAGAAGTTCCAAACTATAAAAATCTAGGAAGAGTAGATACAAATTATTTGAGAAGTGGTTTTTGTCTTATAATTGGAGAGGGTCTTGCTCAGAAAGCAGCAAAAGGATTTAGGCTTTTAGGGGGTGCAAAGAAAAATGGAATAAAGTCAACAGGATTTGATTTTTTGGAAGAGTATATAAAAATTCATGAAAAAAGAGATAAGGGAAAGGCAGAAGATTCCCCCACATATATAAAAGATTTGGTTGCGGGCAGACCCATTTTTGGACATCCTTCAAAATCAGGAGGTTTTAGATTTAGATATGGGAGGGGAAGAGTCTCGGGTTTTAGTGCAACTTCTCTTCATCCAGCAACAATGGCCGCAACAGATGGATTTATTGCAATAGGAACACAATTAAAAATAGAAAAACCAACTAAGGGATGTGCCGTTACTGTTTGTGATTCTATAGATGGACCAATAGTTAAGCTTTTTAATGGAAGTGTTAAAAAATTAACTTCAAAAGAAGAGGCAAAATCTCTTTATCCAGATATAGAAGAAATAATTTATTTGGGAGATATTCTTTTTCCATTTAGTGATTTAGCTAACAGAAACGCTAATTTGATAAAACCCGGATATGTTGAAGAGTGGTGGGCCCTTGATTTAAGAGAAAAAGAAGAGAAATTTTCTAATATAGATTATTTTTCTGTATCTCTTGAAAAAGCAATTGAGTTTAGTGAAAAATATCAAATTCCATTACATCCAAAATATATTTTTTATTGGACCCAAATCTTAAAAGAAAATTTTATTGATTTGATAAATTGGTTTGAAAATTCCAAAATAGATAAAAAGATAATTTTTCCTTTTAATAAGACAGATAGAGAAAAATTTAAACTTGGAAAAAGAACACTTGAATTGTTAGGTGTTGAGCATCAAGTTACAATAGAAAATGTTGTGATTAATGAAGAAAATAGCAAAGCTCTCTTAATAAACTTGGGTTTAGATATAGATTTTTTTAATGAGGGGCAGACAAATGTTAAGGAAATATTTGGGAAGTTTGTTTTTGATGAAGAGAAATCTGTTTTAGAAAATATTAACTCTTTTTCTAAATATGAAATAAAAGACAAGGCAGGAGAGTTTATAGGAACTCGTATGGGAAGACCAGAGAAAGCAAAGCTTAGAAAATTAATTGGAAGTCCGAATGTTTTATTTCCCGTTGGAAAAGAAGGTGGGAGATTGAGAAGCATCCAAACAGCATGTGTTGAGGGGAAAGTCTGGAGCAGTTTTCCAATTTATTATTGTGAAAATTGTAAAAGAGAAACAGTTTATCCTGTTTGTGAAGAATGTAATAAAAAATCTAAAGAGATGTATTATTTTTCAGAAACAAAAGAAAAACTTTTTAATAAAAAAAATGAAAACCTTGGGAAAGAAGGGGTTAGGTATTCAAATCAATCTTTAGATATATCCCATTACTATGAAAGTGCTATTAAAAGGTTGGGTTTAACAAAAGAAGAAATTCCTGCATTGATAAAGGGTGTAAGGGGAACTTCTTCTGCAAATCATGCAATAGAAAATTTGTCTAAGGGAATGTTAAGAGCAAAATATGATTTGCAAGTGAATAAAGATGGGACAATAAGATTTGATGCTACAGAGTTGCCCTTAATTTGTTTTAAGCCTAAAGAGATTTATGTGGATGTTAAAAAGATAAGAGAACTGGGATATACTCAAGACATTTTTGGAAATGAATTAGAAAATGAAAATCAAATTTTAGAACTTATGCCCCACGATATTTTGCTTCCAAGTTCATTTGAATCTCTTGATGAAAGAGCAGATGATGTTTTTTTTAAGGTTTCAAAATTTATTGATGAGGAATTGGAGAGATTTTATGGTATGAATAAAATTTACAATGTTGAAAAGAAAGAAGATTTAATAGGGCAGTTAGGGGTTTGTATGGCCCCCCATAATTGTGCAGGGGTAATTTGTAGATTTATTGGATTTTCAAATACACAAGGATTATTTGCTAGTCCATATATGCATGCAGCAGTTAGAAGGGACTGTGATGGTGATGAAGCAGCCATAATGCTTTTAGGGGATGTTCTTCTGAATTTTTCTAGAGAATTCTTACCTAACCATAGGGGAGGAACTCAAGATGCCCCTTTAGTATTAAATGCAAAAATAGATGCAGGAGAGGTTGATGATCAAATACTAGATTTTGAATATTTAAGAGAATATCCTATTGAGCTTTATAGGGCTGCAGAAAAAGGAAAGCACTCTTCAGAAGTAAAGGTTAATACTGTAAGGGATATATTAAGAAGAGGGGAAAATCCTTTTATCGGAGCAGGATTTACACACAATACTGAAAATTTTAATGAGGGGGTTTTATGTTCTTCTTATAAAACCCTATTAACCATGAAAGATAAAGTTGATCATGAGATGGAACTTGTTGAGAAGTTGCGTTCTGTAGATACTTCAGATGTAGCAAGACTCATTATTGATAGGCATTTTATAAGAGATATGAAGGGTAATCTTAGGAAATTCTCTATGCAAGAGTTTAGATGTGTTGCCTGCAATGAAATAGTTAGAAGAACCCCTTTAAACGGGGTTTGCCCAAGATGCAGGGGCAAGTTAATATTTACAATTCATGAGGGGGGAATAAAGAAATATCTAGAGCCTGCATTGGATTTAGCTAAGAAATATCACCTCTCAAATTATATGCAACAGAATTTAGAATTGGTTAAGAGATATGTTGAGAGTGTCTTTGGAAGAGAATTGGAAAAACAGGAGACGATAAATAGATGGTTTTAGATAAAGAAGTAACATGTAAATGTGGAATCTTTGTTGGACATAGTGTGCATGATGTTTACAAGGGGTTGAAAGCTTTGCAGCATAGAGGACAAGATAGCGTAGGTATTGCTGTCAAGAAAAATGGACATATAGATTTGATAAGATGGTCTGGGAAAGTAAGTGATTTTTCTTTAGAGAGTCTTGTTAATATTTTGGGTTCTGGAGAATTAGTTATAGGCCATGTTAGGTATAGCACAATGAAAATAAAAGAAAATGAGGGTTTGTTCAGCGGTGCTCACCCAAGATTTATGGGGGGAAAAATTATTGATAATTCTAATATGTATAAATCTCATCTAATTGTTAGAGATGCAGAGAAAGCAATTGTTCACAATGGGAATATTCCTAATTTAAATTTGCCAGATGGAAAAATAGATACCGATTTTATTTTGGAAAAATATTCCGAAAGTGGAATTTCTTTTATTTTGAAAACCTTTCCCGCTTCCTATTCTGCTGCAATACTAGATTCAGTGGGGGATGAAGTTATTGTTTTTAGGGACAGACATAAAATGAGGCCGTTATGGATTGGAGAAAAGGATGGAAATATTCTTGCATCTTCAGAAGATGTCGCTATATGGGAAATTGGCGGAAAGCCCATACGAGAAGTTAATGGGGGAGAAGTTATACACATTCCACAAAGAGGAAGAGATTTTGTTTCTGAACAAATTATTAATCCAAAACAGAAAATTTGTTTTTTTGAAGGAAATTATTTGCAATCAGCAAGCTCTTCTTTTGACGGCAGGACTGTTTTTAGTATAAGAAGAAATTTGGGAAAACAATTAGCAAAAGAATATTTTCCCGATATTGATTTTGTTAGTTTTATTCCACACAGCCCAGAACATATTGCTAGAGGATATAGTGATGAAAGAAAAATTCAGTTGAAAGAAATTTTTTATAAAATTGCGAGTGAAAGATCTTTTTTAGGAGAATGTCAGAATAAGAGGGATTTTTCCATAGGGGCAAATCTTTTTGTTTTAGATAATGTCAATCTTGTTGGGAAAAAAATTTTAATTTTTGATGATTCTCTTGTTAGAGGAACTGTTTCTAAAGATGCCGCGAAGAAATTAAGGGAACGGGGAGTTGAATGGATTGGTCTTGTGCTTGGGACACCAATAATTGGGCCAGTTGTTGCGGGGGTTCAAAGAGGTTGCTTGTGGGGAGTAGATATGCCTCCAGAGGATAATTTTGCAATTAAACGTGTTCAGACTTTGAAAAAATTAAAAGAAGAATCTGGTTTTGATGATGTTTATTTTATTTCTATGGAAGGGCTTGCAAAAGCCCATGGAAAAGACTTGAATGAAATGTGTACTTATTGTATTGGAGGAGAGAACCCAATTGAAGAATAAATGGTTTTGAATTTACTTTAGAAAAGTATTTTAATAGAATGCCCTCTTTTTAATCATGAATTTAAATCAAAAGGTAATTTTTATTACCGGAGCGAGTTTAGGGATAGGAAAAGAAACAGCATATTGCTTTGCTAGAGAAAAATGTAAATTGGTTCTTACTTATTTTAAACACAAGAGAGAAGGACAAATGGTTAAAGCAGAATGTCTAAATCTTGGGGCTTCCGAAGTTCTTCTTTTAAAATTGGATCTTAATAAAGAAAGGGATATTAAAAAAGTTGTTAGGAATATTAAAAGCAAATTTGGAAGAATTTTTCTTCTAATTAATAATGCTGCAGTTATCTCTTGGAAGAAATTAGAAAAACAATCGTTTAAAGAGATAAATGAGCAAATAGGAGTTAA